>CAZRIL010000015.1:0-64687 GCA_964600115.1 uncultured Chthoniobacter sp.
GGCCAGTTCGCCATCCAGTTCGGCGACCGATTTTTTCCTCAGCTCGCTGAGGAAAAAACAACAAAACCAACCGACCCTAAACACAGAATTTCGGATACCTCCCTCCAAGGACTCTCCGCAATGCGCCACCGTGTCGGCCTCCAAGTATCCGGGTCGTGTGATGTCCCAGTTGTCCGTACGGATTGGAATCTGCGTTTTGAGCAGTCCTCCAGGCTTGGTCCCGCAGCGCCCCTTTCCTCCAGCACGGGCTTTGCGGGGAGCCAGAAGCCGGTCGATCTGCGCGGCGCTGATGGACAACACCCGCTTGCGCAGATCCTTTCCCAACTTGCCATACCGTCGCTCGTAATGCGGCAGCCATTGCTCACGCATCGCGCCCAGGCGCTTGCCGCACGGCTGCTCGGCCACCTTCCAGATCTGCCAGAAAATCTCCGCCACCTCCTCCCCATACGTCGCCGCGCGTCCCTTTCGCCGCGCCGGGTCCCCGCCCCAGCCGCCCTTGGCTCCCAACAATTTGATGGCGTGCTTGCGGCTGTAGCCAAACTGTTCAACCACTTCATCCAGCAGCCTGCTTCGGCCTTCCCGACTACGTTCCATATACCGCTGCCGCAAACGCGCTAGCAGCTCTTCTCTGACTTTCTGACTCATCGACATGCCTTTCGCTTGCCGGTGTCATCCTTTTTGAGTCAACGTCCCTCTGTCCCCATTTGCGACTCCTCCTCCAAAGTGTCAAAACTTTTGAGGCAACAGGCCTTCCCGCAAAGCTACACAATAAATCTTGCGCCATCTTGCCGTTGGCCTACCATGCCCGATAGCGGGTTGATCCACTGCCCCGGCATCGACAAACATCTTCCGTGGATTTTCTTATGAAAACATACCGTCATCTTGCACTCGCCGCACTGGTGCTCCTGACCGCATCGCACCTCTGCGCCGCGCCCCAGCTGACTTTGGCTATGGACGAATCCGGAAACGTGACGATTGCGAGAGATGGGACAGAGCTGGGGACGATAAGCACCCGGATGGTGGACACTTCGACGGGTCAATGGAAAAACATCGACGTTCCGGTGGAGCCGCAGGAAGGGTCAGAAATCGAGTGGACGGCGAGGTTCAAGTTCCCAGACGGTTCGGTTGTGGATCGCACGACAACCCTGAAAGTTGAGGGTTCGCACGTGAAGATTGAGTCCGCTTGGCCAACAGAAAGCAAAGCCGCAGGATTTGGGATGATCGTTCTGCTCATCCCCGAGGAGACGGCGGGGGATCTCACGGTAGAAGCCGGGAAAAAGGTCATCTTCAACACGGCTGATACGACCAAGTCTTGGGGAGGGACCACGACAACTGAACAGTTGGTATTCCGGAAGGGCTCGACGGGCGAGTTTCTCTTTGCGGCGAATTCGTCGGATCCGAGATACTCGCTTGCTTTCATCTACCCAGAGATGCGCAGGAGATTGGAGTTTCGAATCGGTGGGCAAAAGCCGGTGGGACAGCCGATCTCTCAAGAAACCTCACTGAGCGCGGAGTTCTGGTTCGAAGAGTAAGCAACTCGCAGGGGCGCACAGGGAGGTCTAAGCATCGCAGAAGTCGCGGAGTATACCGCGAAAGCGCCGCTGCCGACCACGGAATGAGCGCCGAGGTGAATCTTGCAGGTTGGCTGGTGCGGTCCCAATCCATCTCTTTGTGTCCTGCAACGAGCTCGATGCGTTCTTTGTCGAAGTGGACACGCCAGGTGGCCCGTCATTCACGCATAGCCCGATTCGCCGCGAGATCCAAAACGCTCAGGCCGCTCGACCAGGTTTTCGCGTCTGCGAGACCTCGGGAGCTTTTCAGAGAGATGTTCGCGGGACTCATTGACGAAAGCTCCGAATGGGAGGACCACCGCCTTGAGGACGAAGTGACTACCCGGTCTCGATCAGATCCGCGTTTGCATCCTCACGATGCTTTCCCTCAGGATTGCCGGTCGTGGAGGAAAGCGTCATCGGGGCAGCCCCGTCCGCTTCAGACGATGGGTCGGAGGATTGGGCCCGAGGGATCGGGAGGAAGTTTGCGGAAGCGGGCGGGGGTGACGCCGTAGCGGCGTTTGAAGAGTTTGGAAAAGTGGAAGACGTCGTAGAAACCGAGGGTTTCGGCTATTTGCGCAAGACTCAGATCTCTGCGATGAAGGAGGTCGCGGGCCAGCTCGAGCCTGCGCCTGCGGCGGAAGGCGGAGGGGGTCTCGCCGGTGAATTTGGCAAAAGCTTTCCGGAAACTTTCCGGATGCATCCCATTCCGCCGCGCAATCTCTTCGATGGATACGTTTTCCTGAATTGAAGCCAGAATGTGCTTGGCGAAATCGATCCATCGCGGTGTGGCCGGGTCGGAGGGACGCCGCGCTACCCAATCCGCAAGCAGCTCGTGGACCCTCGCCGCGACCCGGCACATCTCGCCCGGCACCTGACAGCGCGTGGAAAGAATCCCCAGCAGGCGACGGGTCTCGGAGCCCGCTTTGCCAACCTGCCAGACCGGCCGCAACGGGTCGAGTCCATGCGCCCGCCAGCCATCGAAAGCCGGACCCGAAAACGCAACGAATACTTCATCCCATCTCTCGCCCGGACGCGGGCCGTAATGGTGTCCAAGGTCCGGAAACACGATAATGCCATCCCCGGCGGCAAGAGGGATCTCGCTCCCCAATGTGTCGCGGTAGATTCCACGTCCGGCATGGACAAACACGGCCGCATACATGCCGTAACGCCGGAATCCTCGAAGTCCAGTGCCGCTCCCATTGCGCAAAAACCCACCGAAATGCACCCGTCCTACGGGGCTTTCTTCGGCGGGAAAGGAAAAGAGACGGGTGCGGCGTGGAATCGTCAAGGCGTCCGATTTTTACATAAATATGTCGGCCCGCGTCCATTTCCAATTCCCCGATCCGCAGGTATTTTCCCGCACTTAAACCTCTTGTGCCATGAGTCAAGATTCCCCCTCTGCAACCGGGTTGCTAACCAAGCCACCGAAACATCTTGATTATTCGCTCGTGGGCGAGAACGCCCGGAAGGCGGTCGAACTTGGCCTTGCCGAGGCCGATTGGTATCAGACTCCTGTGCCGCGCAAGGAGCTGCGTGCGTTGCTTGAGCGGCGCGACGGGCCGGCCATCCGCGACACGTTGCTTTGGTTTGCGCTGCTCGGGTTGAGCGGATGGGCCACGGTGGCGCTTTGGGGCACCTGGTGGGTAGTGCTGCCCTATGCGATCTATGCCGTGCTTTACGCCACCGCGTCGGATTCGCGCTGGCACGAGGCCGGGCACGGCACGGCCTTCAAGACCGACTGGATGAACAACGCGCTCTACGAGCTGGCTTCGTTTATGGTCATGCGCGAGTCGGTGGTCTGGCGCTGGAGCCACACGCGGCATCATTCGGATACCGTCATCGTCGGCCGCGACCCCGAGATCCAGGTCTCGCGTCCGCCGGACCTCAAGAGTCATGCGTTGAGTCTGTTCGCCATCGGCGTCTATCGTTCGTATTTTCCGAGTATTTTGCGTCATGCCATGGGGCGCGTCTCTGAGGAGGAGCGCACGTTTGTCCCCGAAAGCGAGTTCCCGAAAATCTACCGCAATGCGCGGATCGTGGTGGTCCTTTACTTAGCGACGATTGCGCTGGCCGTCGGGCTGCAATCGTGGATTCCAGTGTTTCTGATTATCCTCCCCCATCTCTTCGGGACGTGGCTCATGATCGTGCATAATACGACCCAGCACGCCGGGCTGGCGGAGAACGTGCTTGACCACCGACTGAACTGCCGGACGGTCTTCATGAATCCCTTCAGCCGGTTCGTGTATTGGAACATGAACTACCACCTCGAGCATCACATGTTCCCGCTCGTGCCGTATCACCGCCTGCCGAAACTGCACGAACTGATCAAAGACGACTGCCCTCCTCCTTACCCATCGATTGCTGCTGCGTGGCGAGAGATCCTCCCTGCCGTGCTGCGGCAGGTGAAGGAACCGGGTTATCACGTGAAGCGCAAGCTGCCCCCGCCCCGGGAGGCGTTCATGGAGGGACTGCGTTCGGGCGATGCCCGGCCTGATGCACTGGGCTGGATCGAGGTCTGCGCTTCGGCGGATTTGGGCTGCGAAGATGTCCTGCGGTTCGACCATGGGCGGCGCACGTTTGCGTTGATCCGCGATGGAGAGGGCCGACTATTTGCCACGGATGGGATCTGCACCCATGGCAACACCCACCTTGCCGACGGCCTTGTTAAAGACGGCATTATCGAGTGCCCGAAACACAATGGTCGCTTTCATTTGGCGGATGGATCCCCGGCCCGCGCGCCGATCTGCCGCGGGCTGGCCACCTACCCGGTCGAGGACAGGTCGGGCCGGATTTGGCTGAATGTCGAAAAGGCTTGCGGGTGCGGGGCGCAGGCCGAAAAGACCTACCGCTTGCGGGTGGTTTCCAACCGCAGTGTGTCCACCTTCATCAAGGAACTCGTTCTGGAACCGGCCGGAGATGTCGACACCGTGGACTTCAGTCCCGGCGACTACATCCAGATCGAGATTCCGGCCTACGATGAAATCCGCTTTGCTGACTTCGATATTCCCGAGCCGTATGCGGAGGTCTGGCGGCGGCAGCATATTTTCGATCTCGTGGCACGCAATCCCGATGGCGCGCCGCGACGCAACAATTATTCGATTGCCAGCAATGCAGCCGCCGGCGGAACCCTTACGTTCAACGTTCGCATTGCGACCCCACCGCCCGGCCAGGATTGTCCGCCGGGCGTCGGGTCCAGCTATGTGTTCTCGCTCAAACCCGGAGACACCGTGACGGCCACCGGTCCCTTTGGCGACTTCCACATCAAGCCCACCCAGCGCGAGATGGTGTATATCGGCGGAGGTGCGGGCATGGCTCCCCTGCGTGCTCATCTCTCCCACCTCCTGGAGACCGCAAATTCGCCGCGCCGGATCAGCTATTGGTATGGTGCGCGTTCGCGCCAGGAAATCTTCTACGACGATTTCTTCGAGCGCTTGGCGCGCGATCACGCGAACTTTTCCTTCCACCTCGCCCTCTCCTCGCCACTGCCGGAGGATAACTGGCCGGGGCACGTCGGTTTTATCCATGAGGTCGTGCTCGACCAATACTTGCACAACCATCCGGATCCGAAGGCCGTCGAATTCTACCTGTGCGGACCACCCATGATGATCAAGGCCTGCACAAAAATGCTCGCCGATCTGGGTGTCCCGGAGGATCGCATCGCTTTCGATGAGTTCTAAGCCACCGAGACCCACCTTATGATGCTAAATGACGGAACGGCCGAAGGCCCCAAACTGCGGATCTACTTGAACATGGACAACCTCGAGGGGCTGCCTCCGTGGTCGGTGTGGGGAGGACTTGAAGGGGCCGCACGATTTGCGCGGTTGGCTGCCGACGGCTTCGAAGGCGTCCAACTCACGTCGGCCGACGCTCCGCCTGTCGGGTGTCTCCCGTTTTGCGGGCTGGACCGAATCAACGTGCCGGCGGATGCCGATGAGGTGGTGCGCCAGCACAGCGAGCGCGGCGACCAGTGTATCACCGTCCACGTCGGCTGGGGAATGGAAGATGACGACGCAGTGGACCGATTGGTGGAGGCGACCCTCTCCGCTTCCGCAAAGCACGGCCTCCCGGTCTTCATCGAAACCCACCGTGCAACGATCACCCAGGACATGTGGCGGACCGTGCGGATCACCGAGCGTTTTCCCGAGGTGCGGTTCAACGGCGATTTCAGCCATTACTACTGTGGACAGGAAATGAAGTATGGCGGCACGGAAACCAAGATCGCCTTTCTTCAACCGGTCTTCGACCGCGTCGGATTCATGCACGGTCGCATCGCGAGCCCCGGGTGCATTCAGGTGCCGATCGGACGACCTTTCGACACGCGACCCGCACAGGCCCATGGCGAGACGGATTATCTGGCCGAGTTTCGAGCCATCTGGATCGCCGCCATGCGCGGCTTCCTGCGGAATGCGACATCCGGCGATGTCTTGATCTTCGCTCCCGAACTGCTTTCCGGAGTTCACTACTATGCCAGGAGGTTTCCCGGGCCTGACGGCGACTTGGTCGAAGAATGCGACCGCTACGCCCAAGCCCTGCTTTACCGCGACCTGGCGAAAGAATGCTTCGCCGCGGCCATGGCCCGATGAAACCGCTCGAACGCATCCGTGCGACTCTGCGTCGTGAAACTCTCGACCGTCCGCCGGTCGATCTTTGGCTGACCCCCGAGGTCCTTGAGTCACTGCGCCGGCACACAGGGATTGAAGACGAGCTCGAAGTTTACCGAACCCTCGGCGTGGACAAAATCGTTTGGGTCTTTCCCGGCTATGAGACTGATCGATTTGATCCCAACCAGAGCGAAGGTCGCGACCCTTGGGGCGTGCCGACCGTGATGGTGAAATCCGGGCTGGCCACTTACCTCGAATACGGAGAGGGCCCGCTCTCGGCCATGGAAGACATCGCCGAGCTCGACGACTACCCGCTCTGGCCGGACCCCGACCGTTTCCACTACGATGCGGCGATGCAGCACGCCCGGCGGGCGAGGGCGTTTGACTTCGCGACCATCGGACCCTGGCTCTCGCATTTTGAAATCTACTGCCACATGCGGGGAATGGAAAATGCGCTCATGGATCTCGTTGCCGAGCCGGACTTTCTCGATGCTGCGCTCGACCGAATTGAAGCGATTCAGACCGCCCACCTCGAGCGTTTCCTGCGCGAGGCCGGCGATCTGGTGGATATGGTCTTCATCTCCGACGACCTTGGCACGCAAGAGAGCCAGCTTCTCTCCATTCCCGCCTTCGAAGCGCACCTCAAGCCGCGCATCCGGCGCTGGTGCGAGGTGATTCATCGGCACGGCAAGCTCGCCCTGTTCCACACCGACGGCTCCTCGCGCCCCTTCCTGCCTCACCTTGTCGAATGCGGTGTGGATGTTCTCAATCCGATCCAGCACATCTGCCCCGGGATGGAACTCCCGGCCCTCGCGAGCGACTTCGGACGCGATCTCCTGTTCCACGGCGGAATCGAAAACCAGCACATTCTTCCTAAGGGCACACCGGAAGACGTCCGTCGCGAAGTGCGCAACTGCATCGAAAACCTTGGTGCCAACAGCGGCTACATCGTCTGCTCCTGCCACAACATCCAGGCCGGCACCCCGGTGCAGAACGTTCTCGCTCTGGTGAATGCGGTGCGGGATTGGAAGGGCTGATTCTTCAGACCTTCGGCCTCAGAAGCGGGGGGAGTTACGATGAATGACTGCTTCGATCCGATTCGGAGGAGACGAGGTTGAGACCTTCGGTGCGGTGATTTGATTGTTCCTTAGCACCTGGTCCCGCGTTACTCCGGTCTGCTGTGTTCGGCGGGGATGGCACTGCGGCGGAATTGCCCGGGTGGCATGCCGCGGAGGTGCCGGAAAGCTCGATTGAACGTGGAGAGGTTTGCGAATCCCGATGAGAACGCGATTTCGGTGATTGAGCGCCCCGATTCGACAAGTTGACGGCAGGCCTCACCAATGCGCAATTCGGTCAGATAGGCGGAGAAGGTTCGGCCGGTATTCCTCTGGAAGAAGCGGCTGAAAGCGGCCGGGCTCAGCCGCGCGATTCTCGCGGCGTCGGATTGGCGCACGGTTTCCGAGGCATGATCGGCAAGGTGGGCGAGGACATCGCGCAGGCGGCGGTCGGTGCGGCGTGAAAAGGCAGCGGGCGACGCGCAGAGCGGTCTGGCGGCACCCTCGCGGGCGAGACCGTCGAGGAGCCTGAGCAGGGAAATCCAGCGTTCGACGGGTGTTGCGGATGGCTTCATCAATGCGCGCCACCGCTCGGCCGCCAGCTTCGGAAAATGCAAACCGGCTTGGGCACGGGCGAGAAGATCCGCGACCGGGGCGAACTCGATGAGGTCGAGCAGACCGCCCCAGCCGGCCGGGTCGAACTGGACGACCAGGCTTCTCACGCCGCCCGGGGAGCGTCCCGGTGCGCTGAGCCAGGCATGCGGCAACCGGGGGCCGATCAGGCAGCAATCGCCGGCGTGGAAGGGCTCGACGCTGCTGCCCACATAGCGCAGCCCGCTGCCTCGGAGTATCCACGTCATCTCCACCTCGGGATGCTCATGAAATGGATCGGCGAAGGACGGCCGGCGGAATTCGCGGATCGCAAGAGATGACGGGCCGTCGAGCGGCACGGTTTCCCGGATCGGTGGTTTCCGAAGTTTCACAGGTTGCTACTAATCATACCTATTTTCAAATAATACGACAATAAATCATCAGAAATGGTCAACCCGTGGGAGGCGCAACGGCGCGGTCTGGTGAAGGCTGGGAAGTGTCCTAACGTCCCACCTGATTTTCCCCATGAGCCCGAGAGATATTGTCCGAGAGGCGGTGGCATTCCGCCGCCCGCCCTATGTTCCGTGGTCGTTCCGATTCACCAAGGAGGCGCGTGAAAAGCTCGAGGAGCACTTCGGGACTGCGGAACTCGATCCTTGGATTGGCAATCACATTCTCGAACTCGGCAGCGACATCGGGTTCTTCGAGTCGCTCGGGAACGAGCGTTTCCGCGATGTTTTCGGGGTGGTCTGGGACCGCACAATCGACAAGGACATTGGCAACGTCGAGGGGCAGGTTTTGCCCGAACCGACTCTCGAGGGATACACCTTCCCCGACCCGCTCGATCCGCGATTTTTTGCGGATATTCCCGGGAAGATCGAAAAGTTCGGAGACCGCTACCGCCTTTTCTGTCTGGGGTTTTCACTCTTCGAGCGGGCCTGGACGCTTCGCGGACTCGAAGCCCTCTACATGGATTTCATTGAGAATCCGGAATTCGTGCACGACCTTTTCCGGAAGATCGCCGATTACAATATCGCGCAGGTTCAAGGGGCACTTCGCCACGATATCGATGCAGTCTACTTCGGAGACGATTGGGGCCAACAACAGGGACTTCTGATGGGCTACGATCTCTGGAAAGAATTCATTTTTCCCGAGATTACCCGCATGTATCGCGCCGTCCGGGATGCAGGGAAGACTGTCTTTATCCATTCCTGTGGGGACGTGGACGAGCTTTTCGGGGATTTGGTTTCTATTGGTCTCGGAGTTTTCAATCCTTTTCAACCGGAGGTGATGGATGTCGCCGGTCTCATGGACACCTACAAAGGAAAGCTGGCTTTCTGGGGAGGAGTGTCCACGCAGCGGACCCTGCCCTACGGGTCGCCAGACGATGTGCGCGCCGAGGTCCGGAAGATGCGGGAACTCGGGCGGGGCGGCGGCTACATCCTTTCGCCATCCCACGCCCTTGAGGGCGACGTCCCGTTGGAAAACCTGGTTGCTCTTATCGAAGAAACCCAAGCCGGAAGGCCCTTAACCGTCTGACCCCAGCTCACCTATGCCCTGCCCAATCAACCACTCCCCCGACCCATTTCGTGAGGCACGCCAGAGTGACGGCGTGCTTGTGAACAATTTCCAAGGCAACGAGGTGCCGATGGTTCTCCGGCACGAGGATGTGCGAAGAGTTGCAAAAGACTGGCAATCCTACAGTTCGGATGCGCCGATGCGGGTTCCGATTCCGTCCGAAGAAAGTGTCCGGACGGTCCGCCAGCTCCCCCTCGAAGTGGACCCCCCTGAGCAAACCGAATACCGTGCCCTAGTCGAACCCGTATTCAACCGGGCCAAGCTCCCGGAGGTGATGGCCGCGGTGGAGTTGCTTGTTTCCTCCGCCATCGAGGTTGCATGTGGCCGTGAAAGGATTGAGTTGGTGCGCGAGTTTGCCATTCCCGTGCAATCCCGTGCGCTTGCCATCCTTCTTGGCATGCCGGATTCTGAGGCAGATGTCTGGATCGGCTGGGGCACCCACGTCTTTCGCGAAGGCGATGGGAAATCCAAGGGAGCGGCACTCGAATCATACATGAGCAGCCTTTTCGACCGGGCTGCCGCCAATCCAGGCGAAGATTTTTTCTCGATCCTGACAAAGGCTAGAATCTGCGGCAGACCGCTGACGCGTGAAGAAATGCTCGGCTTCGGAAGCATCATGTTTGCCGGTGGGCGCGATACGGTTATCAATTCCATCACCGGCATCATCGGCCACCTTGGCAACTCACCGGCGGACTTTGAATACCTCCGCGCGGATCCCGGCCGGATCGTTCACGCAAGCGAGGAGTTTTTTCGAGCCATCTCGCCGGTCACCCACCTTGCGCGCGTCTGCACCGCAGACTCGGATTTGCATGGAGTCAAGGTGGGCGGAGGTGACCTCGTTTCCCTGTGCTTTGCTTCCGCCAACTACGACGAAACCGTCTTTGATTGCCCGGAAGAGGTTCGATTGGACCGCAAGCCCAACCCGCATGTTGCCTTCGGCTTCGGCCCCCATCTCTGCCTTGGGGCCGCTCATGCACGACTGATCGTCCGCACCCTTCTCCGCATTCTCTGCGAACGCGTCGCCCGTATCGAAATCCTACGGCAGGAGGAAAAAATCGAGCGCGAATCTCGCTACAACCGAATCCTTTGCTTCGAAACCCTCGACGTCCGCTTCCATCCCCTGGCCTAGTGGATGCGGTGCGCTCTGCCATGGCGTCGGGACATTGGAAGCGGCGCTCTGGCGGCGCACTCTTCCCCCGTCGTCCGTCTCTTACTTGGAACCTTCGCCGGGAACCCGTTCGAGAAATGCAAAGTGGTCCGAGGAGGCGTTTGAGCCGAAGCGGTCGTTGAGGGCCGCGCGCCCTCCGCTGTGCGCGTCGCCGAGCGCCCCGATGTCGACGATGATATCCACCAGCAGGCGACCCTCCGGGAGAATCTCCAGCGGAAGCACGATTTCCGCCGTGTAGGAGCCCGGTTGAGTGTGAAGAATCCGGCTTTCCAGCGGGACTTCGCGAAGATCCGGCAGGGCATAGAGGCTCACAGTTCCTTTGTCTGGAAACGGCACGAGGCAGAATTGGGACGGGGTCGGCGATTTTTCAGAAGCAAAGAACAGCTCGACGGCCGACCCTTGCCACGGAGCGGAAGGGAACGGGTTGACGTTCGAATCCTTGACTTCGATGGCCAGTGCGAGACGGTCGTCGGTGAAGCGGAATGTGCCATGGACCGCAGGAAACCCGGCGAGGTTGATGGCGAAGGATTTCCCGTCCCGAAGCACCTTGCGCTCGCGCAGGACGGCTCCCAGACAGAGCACACCCGCATGATTGCAATGCATGTCCACGCGGGCACTCCCGGAGTATCCGGAAGGAAAGACGACCTCGAGAGCCACCGGGTCGGCGGCATTCGAAGCTAGCTCCAAGCGGTCGGGAACGAGTCCCTTGTCCGATGCAGTGAAGGAAAAGTCCAACGGTGCCTGAGCATCGAAGTCGGGGCCGCGTTCGAGCGAGAGCTCCAGCTTGTGGACCGCTCCGGGTGCCGTGCTAGACGGGCTGGTGCTGCGAAGGCGGGCCACCGCACGGTCGGTCATGCCACGGGCCGCGCGGCCGGTGCCGGCTACGACCGGGGCGAAGTCCCCAAGCCATCCGGACTTTTGCGCGTCGTCGATCATCTCGTCGCACAGAGCCCAGATGCGGTCGAGTGGCAGCGTTGCCGCGGTTAGCGGGTCCAGCATAGCGGCGTGGTAAATGGACTCGCGTCGGCCGGTCAGGGCGGCTTCCACCGCGAGTTCCTGCACGTTCACATTGGTGCGGCAGATGCCGGCCAACACCTCCGGGAAATCCGTCACCGCAGTCGGCTGCAATCCGTTGCCATCGACCAGCACCGGGACCTCGATGACACAACCCGGCGGCAGGTTCGGGATCAACCCTCGGTTGGGCACGTTCCCATAAACCACACACGGACGCCCGGTGGTGCGGGCTTCGATGATGAACGACGCGTATTCGTGGCCGCGCGGATCGATCCGGATTTCGCCTCCGGGGCCGCCCAGAAGCTCCCGCTCGGTCTTTTCCCATGACTGCGCATTCACGTTGTCACGACGGAGGAGTTCGTCCAGCGGGATGTCGAACTTCCGGATCTGGTTCTCGCCGTGCGGGAGGAAATACGGCGTGTATTCCGCCTGATGCTCGCTGGATTCGGTGACGAAGTAGCCGGTCCGCCGCATCATCTCAAATCGAACCCGGTCCGAGGCAAACGCCGGATCGTCCAGCAACCTGAAGAGCAGCGGATAGGCATCCTGGCCATTTGTGCGAAAATCCAAAAAGAAGGCCATGTGATTGATCCCCGCCACGCGGTAGGTCATGGAGTCGTGGTCGATCCCAGCATAGGTGGAAAGCTGGCGTGCGGTACCCTGGATCGAGTGGCACATGCCCGCGCAGGGGATGCCGACGGCACGATCCACTGCCCGGCACAGGATGGCCATCGGGTTTGTGTAGTTCAGCAGCAGGCAGCCAGGCGCGCCGAAGTCGGCGATGTCCCGCGCGATTTTGAGCACCTCCGGAATCGTTCGGAGCCCGCGAAAAATTCCGCCGATACCGAGGGTGTCTGCGATGGTCTGCCGGAGGCCGAATTTTTTCGGGATGTCAAAATCGCTGACCGCCGGGCGTTGGCCGCCGACCTGGATCGAGCAAATCACAAAGTGCGCGCCGCGGATGGCCTCCGTGCGGTCGAGTGTGGCACTCACCCGCGCGGGAACGCCGAGACGGGCGACCATGCGCGTCACCATATCCTCGGCGACCTTCAGCCGCGCCGGGTTGATATCCATGAGCCGGATATGGCTCCCAGCCAGTGCGGGCGTTTGCAGGATGTCGCCGATCAGTGTCTTCGCAAAGACGACCGAACCGGCGCCGATGAGGGCGATTTCAGGCATCGAGGCAGAGAGTTTTCAATGGAAGGCGAGCATCGGACACATGAAGAAAGTCGAAAACTCCGTGGAGCGGCACCTTCAGAGAGCGCTCCAGATCGTCGTCACGACCACACCCGGCAAAGCGTTCCGGAATGACCCTCTGCGAATCGAAATCATCGGGTGTCTTGAGCCCGGTGAGTTCCCACGCGCACTTGCAGATAGCGTGACTCGCGCCGATCTGCGCGATGAGATCCCGTAGCCCGTTCGGGGTGGCTGGTAGGGACTCGGCGATTTTCATTGGGCGTAGAGCCGTTTGAAGGTCTGCGCTGAGGGCTTGCCATCGATGGTGAATCCTTGGACCCCGGCTGGGTCGGTGAAGAAATTGTCACGGTGCTGGTGTTCGTCCCACTTCCACCAGACCAGACCGCGCCACCACGGCTCCGGGCGGAAAGCGGCAAAAACACCTTCGAGGTAGCGCCCTTGGATGTGGCCGTCGTAGGTGCCCCGACCGCCGTAGCCGGCAGATCCGAAGGGATCGAAGGATGTCGAGCGCATGCCGCACTCCGCGAAAACCAGCGGCTTGTCGTAAACGGCGCAAAGCTCGCGAAGTTTGAGCACATCCGGCTGCAGGCTCTCGACGATTTCCTCCGTGCTGGCATCGGCCTTGGGAAACGCCGGATAGAAACTCAGGCTCAGAAAATCCAGGTCATGCCAATATTCACCGTGCTCGGGATCAACTTTCTGCCGGTCAAAAGGAACAAAATCGCTGGTCACCAAGCCTTGGAAGCGTTCGCGCACGTCCGCCACTGCTGCACGCCATTCCTTGGTGAAATGCTCGACACCGTGGTATTCGTTGCCGATGCAGATCGACTCGACCCCGCATCGCTGCGCCAGATGGGCATAGTGCGATAGCATGGCGCGCAAGCTGGCCGACCATTTTTCCCGATAGTCGGCGATCACACCAGCAGTGATGTTATGGGGCCCCACTGGTGTGAACCCCCCCTGCCAGACGCTGTCCTTGAGCACAAGAAAGGGCTTGAGCATGACGCGGATGCCAAGTTGATGGAACCGCTCGATAATCCGCTGAACTTCATCATCGGAGGGCGTTTCGGTGAAATCACTGTAAATGTTCGTGCTGGCGTAATGATCCATGTAAACCGACACAATCAAGGCGACGCGGTTGATGTTCAGAGCCGCCATGCGCTCGGGTTGGGCCATGCCCTCGGCGGAGGAAAAGTAGCCGCGCGGTGCCTTGAAGCCAAAGTTCATGCCGCAATGGAAGGGAATATCTTTTGTTGTCATCGTGGTTTAATTCTATCTGGAAGGTGGGTTTTTTTACCCTCTTAAAAATAGCCGCCCTTCTCAGTGATTTGATGGATGCTCTGGCCTTCGGCAACCCAGCCGAAGATGACTTTTTCATTGGCCCGGATTTCCTCGGCCCGCAGGAGGACCTCGCAGGCGATTTCGCGCGGAACGACGAGCACGCCGTCAATGTCACCAAGGATGACATCGCCGGGCTTGATCGTGGTGTCGCCGATCTTGATCGGGATCTGGTAATGGGTGATGAGACATCGGCCAAGGCTGCCGTTGGAGATCCGGTATTTGTAGAAGATCGGGAAATCCTTCTCGAGAATCTGGTGGGTGTCGCGGATGCCGCCATCGATGCAGGCGGCCTTGACCTTTTTGCCGACGGCGGTGGCGGTCATGACCCCGCCCCAGAGGGTGGCCTTTTCGTCTTTGCTGGTATCCCACACGACAAAGTGGTCCTCGCCCATCTCATCGAGCATCTCGGTGCGGAATTCCATTTCGCCGGTAACCTTGACGTTGGGCGCGCTTTTCACCGTGAACGCGAGGCCGGCCACGGTTCGGTATTCCCGCAGAGGAAGGATGTGACCGGGGAGCGCCTGGTCGAGCAGGCAGAACTCGCGGAGCACGTCGTTCACCGCGCCGGTGTAGAGCTGCTCGTAGCGGGCGAGCAGTTCCTTGGCGGGAATCGAAAATTCTTTCGATGAGACTCCCTCGCGGAATGCGATCAGTTTTTCGAGATTCATCATCCCGACTTCTTTTTTATACGTGTCAACGGACATAGGTTTTTAGGTGAGGTTTTTCGAGAGGAGCGGGGGAAAAATCGTCGAGCCCGAGGGGCACCTGAGCGTACTTTTCACAACGACATGCCCCCGTCAACGAAGAGGTTCTGTCCGGTGATGTAGCGTCCGGCCTCGGAGCAGAGCAGGACCGCCGCACCGGCGCAATCCTCCGGCTCCCCGATGGTGCCGGCGGGAATCCATGACAGGACTTTTTCGATGTAGGCCGGATCGGTGAGCCGGGCGCGGGAGCGGTCGGTGTCGATCACGCCGGGGGCGAGGTTGTTGACCGTGACGCCGTGCGGGGCGAACTGCTTGGCGAGGTTTTTGACCATGAGCGTCTGTGCGGCCTTGAGCGCGGAATAGACGACCATCTCCGGGTGCGGCTGCGCCTCCTGCACTGAGCCGATGGCGAGGATGCGCCCCCATTTTCGCTCGAGCATGGCCGGCGCGACGAGCTGGATCATTTCAAATGCGCACTGCCAGTTCACCCGGACCTGACGGTCAAAGTTCTCGCGGGTGACCGCGTGCCAGGGTTCGGCGTGCTGGACGGCGACGTTCGAGACAAAGATATCGAGGCCGCCCAAGGCCTCGTTCGCTGCCGTGACAAGTTGATGGGGTGCCGCCGGGTCGCTGAAGTCCGCGCCGACCGCCACGCAGCGGCGGCCCAGCGCACGAATCTGGTCAGCCACGGCCTCGCCGACGGCCTGGTTGCTGGCATAGTTCACGACGACGTCCGCGCCGGCCTCGGCGAGCGCGACGGCAATGGCGGCACCAATCCCGCGCGAGGATCCGGTGACCAACGCGCGCTTTCCCGCCAACGAGAGATCAGGTTTCGTTTTCATTCAGTCTTTCCATGTGCTCCGGGGTGAGATGGTGTTCCGGAAAAGAGGGGAGCGCCGGGTCCGTATGCAGGCAGGCTGAAGAGTCGGCCTTGTTCCGCTTCGGAAACGACCAAGCCTCGCGAGCCGGCAGGATCGAACGCGCAATTGGTGGGATTGGCACCGGGAATCGGGATGGATTCCTCGACTTCTCCGTCGGGGGCGACAATTTTCACCGCACCACCGCTATAGATGGCGACATAAAGCCGGCCGTCGGCTCCAAAGGCCATCCCGTCCGGCCCGATCGTGCCGCCAACGCTGGCCCACGGGCGCGGAGCCAGCCACAGCGCGCGTTCGGCGTCCCATCGTCCACGCCAGATCCGCTGCCGCCGAGTCTCGGCGACCACGAGATGGTTGCCGTCCGCGCTGAAAGCCAGGCCGTTTGGAAAATAGAATCCGGATACCACCCGTCGGGTCGAGCCAGCCGGGGTGAGCACGCAGACGTATCCGGTCGGCTCTGCGCGGGAATCGCCGGGACAGGTAAAGACCAGATTCCCGGCAGCGTCGAATGCCAGGTCGTTCGGTTTGAACAGCGGTTCGCCATCCACTTGGTCGGCCAGCACAGTCGTTTCGCCGGTGGCCGGATCATAACGGCGGATCGCGCGATTCCCCGCGTCGCAAAACACAATGCGATCCCTCGCATCAATCGCGATCCCATTCGGCTCCCCGCCGACCGGAACGCGCGTGATTTTCCCGTTCTCCAAAAAGGCCAGCCGACCGGCCTTCAGTTCGACGAACCATAGCCGGCCTCTCCGATCAAACGCAGGGCCTTCCGGGAAGTCCAGGCCCTCGGCGAGGAGTTGCGGGGCGAATGAGTTCATCAATTGCCCAGGGCTTTGAGAAGCGGCAGCCAGTTCGCTTGGCTGCCGCCGTTTCCCTTCGACATCAGACCCGCGCACGAGGGCAAGGTTGCCATCGCCCGCCGGCGTGAAACTGGACTGGCGACCGGTGATGCCGTGGATCAAGCCCGTAGTCACTGCGAATTTGGGCGCTTGATGTAATCAAGCACGGCGCGCAGCTTGTGCGCATCTTCCAGATTTTCGTCATAGAACTCCGTCAGTCCCCAGGAACCCCATTTCGTCCACGGGCCGATGTTTTTCCATGGAACGAACAGGTCGCCGCCGGCCCCGAAGAAGTCTTCGAGATTGGCGGTGTAGGCCTCATACATCGCTGGGTGCCGGTTGGCCGCGATGAGCAGTTGCGTCAGTTGATCGTTCTTCACAGCCTCGCCGACGCCGACCATGTGCTGTCCACCTTCATAGGCAATCAGCCGCAGGTTATATTTCTTCGCGAGTTCGGCATGACGGGCGATGCCTTTGGGGGTGTGGATCGAGACTTCCTCGAGCGTTCTCTCCATGATCTGGTCGGGCGTCATGCCCATCACCTCCTCCAGCCGATTCGGGCTGCCAAGGCCATGGCCGAAGTAAGGGGCAATCGCCAGAGCGTCCGTGTTTTTGTAAGCGTCCTCCCAGATCAATTTCCGCTCCGCCACAGCAGGCGCTACCGCTTGGCCGGCCATGACGCGCACCAGGCGCTTGGACGCCGCCTCGCGTCCGCCGAAGACCTCGTCGAAGATCGCGAAGATTTGTACCGAGCGTTGCGCGGAGTAGCGCATGCCCGCCTCCCACGGATTTTTGGAGAGGCCGAGTTCGAGGCCCATGTCGGATGTATCTTTGGTCTGAGAGAACATCGTGTTCCAGATTTCATTGGAGTATTCCACGTAAACCTTGAGATCGGGATGCAGGCGCGCCTTGATCATCTCC
Source organism: uncultured Chthoniobacter sp. (assembly GCA_964600115.1). Taxonomy (GTDB): domain Bacteria; phylum Verrucomicrobiota; class Verrucomicrobiia; order Chthoniobacterales; family Terrimicrobiaceae; genus QYQL01. The sequence goes on from CAZRIL010000015.1 coordinate 17,444, forward strand.
GCCATTTGGCGCACGTAGTCGTCGTCAGCCTTGTGCGGCACCATAATCCACAGATCGGACCGGTTCACGTTGCACAGTTCGATGAGGATTTCCAGAGGCGCGCCGCCGGAGCGGTTGTAATTAAAGTCCTCGAGGCGGCCCCGCTCGGCCCATGTGGTGACTTTCGACCCGTTGATGCGCTGCGCGTCAAGAAAGCGCAGGACGCCAAAGGGCTTGAGCCGCTCCAGGAGACGTGGGTTGAACGGTGACATGCCGCCATTCTTCTCGGCAGCGGCTGCGACCTCTTCGGGCGAGCGCTCATCATCGCCCAGCCAGACGTGAATGTCCCGGACCGGATCGGCGGGGTCGCTTTCCAGAATTTCGAGGAAAATGCCGTAATTGCCGGGCTTGAGCGTGAAGAAGATGCGTCCCGGTTCTTCGAGGATATCCGTAACGTCGCGCGAAATCTTGACCTTGCCTGTGCCCTTGTAGGTGAGCATCGCGGGCCCGCTTGGTCCGCGTTGGCTCTGTTCGAGCACGATGTGGGTACCCAACGTCTGACCCGGCTGCAGGATCGGCCACCCATGCTGGTCAAACTTGTAGTCGGGATTGCGCATGGCGGACTTCCAATCAGGAGTGACCCAAGCGCGCGACTGTTTCATCAGATCGAGCAACGGTTGCTCGGTGCCATAGTCGGTGAAGTCACCGACATTCAGGCCCATCTTGCTTCGTTGCGGATACTGGGCCTTGATTTGTTTGAATTCCGCGTCCGTCATCGGCGCGGCCTGGCATGGTGTCGGAGCGTGCACTACGGCCATGAATAGCAGCGCCGGGAGCAGGAGTCGGCTCAAGGGTGGGTGGATCATTTTGTTCATTTTTTTGTTTTGGGATTTCAATTCGCGCTCCCGGTTTCGGCCGCAGCCAAGCAGCCGGTTTCCTCAGTCGGCAGAGCGGAAAAGATGGCGGGCGAGCGCTCGTTTGCATACCAGGAGCGCAGGATGTTCTCGGCCGGCTTCCCTTGGATTCGGAAGCCGCGTTCGCCGATGGGCCGCGCCTTGGCGCTGTTTTTGCTGACGATCTCCGGTAGGCTCATCACCGGATCCCAGCGCCACCAGAAAAAGCCGGTGAACCACGGTTCGTTCCAAAACTCTGCGAGCGCCGCCTCGTAGTAGTGGGCCTGCTCCTCCCCGTCAAATTCGGAATCATTCCACCAACAGGCCGGGTCAGAGCAATTGCCGTGCGAACTCATCATTCCGATCTCGATAAAAAAGACCGGTTTGCCCCACTGGGCGGCGAAGGAAGCGAACCTCTCCCGAATGGCCGTCCAAGAAGCTCGCATGTCGTCGACGGTCGAGCCCGCCCCGTGACCAACGGGATAATAGGCACTGACCGAAATCTGGTCCACCGCGTCCCACCAATTCACATTCCAAATGGAACCGTGAGTCGAGTTGTAGGTCACCTCGCCTCGGTAGACCTCCCGAACCGCGCGGATGAGATCTCTCCAGCGCGCCTCCTCGGCCTCCATGGAAAGCATCTCGCACCCGATGTTCAGCATCGCGCAGCCGGTTTCTTCCGCGATCCGCGCATAGTGAAGCACAAACTGCCCGAAGCTCTTCCACCAAGCCTTCAAATCGGCCTCGCTCTTGAGTTCGATGTGGCCGCGCCACTGGCCCGTGCGCGTCTCGACCATTGGTTTCAGGATCACTTTGAGACCGAGCCGGTGGGCGGTCGCGACGGCGTGCCGGATCTCGGCGTCGGTCACCATCGTCTCCTCGCCGTCGCCGAATGAGATTTCCGTGCTCTGGAGATCATTCATGCGCCCGCCAAAGCAGATGCAGACCCAGTTGCATCCGGCGTCACGCAGGGCCGCCAGTGACGTGGCCGCCTCCGGGTGGATAAACTCGCCACGCTGCCCGGGAAACCCCCAGGAGAAACCTTTCATGTATTCGAACGTTTTGTTTGTCATCGCTAGATGAGTCATGGGGTATCGGACGGGATATCGAGTGCTTGCATGATGCCTTTGATGTAGCCGATCGCGAAGAGTCGGCCTAACGCGCCATAGCCAGGATGAGCATTATCTTCACCGGCCATGGTCGGAACGTGGTCCACTCGGATCGGCCCTGAGAAGCCAAGGTCGTGATAAAGCTTGAGCATCGCTGGCATGTCCGTCGGCCCCTCATCGTGAAAAGTCTCCTCAAAGCAATCCGCCGTTCCCCGCACATCGCGGAAATGGACGAAGTGAATCTGGCCGCGCGAGGCAAATCGCCGAGCCACTTCCCTCACGTCACATCCCATCAACTGGAAGTTCGCCTGGCAGAAAGTGACCCCATTTGCCGGGGAAGGCACAGTGGCGAGAGCGCTTTCGAAATCCCCGGGCGTGTGAAGCACCCGCGCGAAGCCGTTCACGCGGGAAATTGGAGGATCGTCCGGGTGCATTCCCATCCTCACTCCGGCGCGTTCCGCGACCGGAATGACGCTGCGAAGGAAGAAATCGAAGTTCTCGCGGATGTGCCTGGCGTCTGCACCTTCCGCAGGCTCCGGGTCTGCCGGCAGTGCGGCGCGGTCGAAACGCGTGGTGAGCGCACCGCCGCGCGTCGGGGCGGCGAAATCCGTCCGGTGCCAGCCCGTCCCGGCCATGAAGTTGTAGCAGAGGAGCGGGATGCCAAGCTCGCCCATGTTTTCAAGCATTTTACGGTAGAGGGCGATGTCCTCGTCCCGCCCATCCAGGCCAAGTTTGATCCGGCCCATGTCAAACTGGTCGCCCTCCAATCCGTAGAGCGTGATGCCAGCCTCGGAGAATCGACGCTGCACCGTGCGCAAAGCATCAATGTCCCATGGTGGCCTGAGACCGGTCAAATCCGGAGCGCACTTGCAAACTGCATGGCGCACGCCGGATTGTTGAGCGAGTCGCCAGAGCGGACCGGGCTCGGCGGGAAGAAAGTCTGTAAGTATCACTGCTACCGTGGGGGGGAAGAATAGAAGGTGTCGCTCTTATTGGTGATTAGCCAGCCAGTCTCCCAATCTTCCGTTCCGAAGAACGGTGACCGCGGTGAGGTTGGTGGCGCTCGAGCTGGTGTTGGCGGTCGAAATCCCAGAGAAATTATGCTGGGCGACGAAGGTTTGGCTTGGGGCTGTGTCGACCAGGAGAGCGCAGGTGGCGAGCGCTCGGCTGGTGCGGGGAAGTGGCTTCACAGTAATGACCGTGTTGGGGTTGGGAGACCGACGATGAGTAATCTAAGCTAAGACACTGGTAGTATATCCCGGCACAACGGCGGCCCAAATCAATTCTTGGTTGAAATCGTTAAACGAGACGATTTCATGCTGCTCGCCTTGAGCGAAAAGCACCCTGGTCTCCGCCAGATTGCTGCGGTCTCGCTGGCACTCCCCTTGTTAGAAATCCTCCGGGGCGTTGATTCGGATTTTGAGGCTGAAAGGCCCAGGGGTAGGCGGCGGGGAATCTCCGGAGTTCGCTCGCGCGCCCTTGCAAACGACGCCTCAACCCGGATCAGAATCCTTTCCAGGCCTCTCAAAAAAGAAAAACGCAGCCCGCGAGGACTGCGTTTTTCCAAAACCCCCCGGCGGGATTCCCCATCCCGCCAGTTCCGGGAGGGCTCATCTACCCTCCCGAGTATAAATCACTTAAACCGACATCCTCCTCCGGCGGAGGAACAGGACGGCGGACAAGCCGAGTCCGACGAGCGCCCATGTTGAGGGCTCGGGAATCGGGGTGACAAGATCCAGCGAGGTGCCGTAGCGCAGGGCGTCGTAGTTGGCCGTGGCAGCTAGCCCAGTGGCGCCAACCGCAGCAAACTGGACGGCACGTGAGCCATCAAAGAGGCCACCAGTTCCCGATGTGACTGAGTCGCTCGTGCGGGAAAAGACGTTCGTGGTGCCAGTGCCGACGGTCGCCCCGTTCAATTCCAACACCGTGAGACCGTCCGGGCGGAAGTTATTAAACTGGTCCAGCGTCAAGACCCACTGGGTAGCCGTTCCCGGCGAACCACCCGAGAGAGCCGCACCAACGTTCGTGTATTCGGAAAGGACGATGTAGGTGGTGTTGAGCGACAGGGTCGCTCCAGCGGTGCCCGGGGTATTGTCATAAGCCACGGCAGTCCCGTTGACGGAAGTTGCGGAAGAATCCGACTGGCTGCGGAAATACGAGGATCCGCCTGCGGTTGCCGCGCCGGTATTCACACGGACCTCGTGCAGAGCAGTCGTTCCACCTCCAAATGCGCTGATATTGACCAGGTAGGCTCCGTAGAGGGTGGAACCGACGGTCGCACTTGCGCTCAAAGTGCCACCAAAGGCCCGACCTGACGTCGAACTAATTACAGCCGAGCCGCCGCTGTTAATGAGGCTGCCAAAAGAGAGGTTGGTCGTCGCATAGACGAACGTTCCTGTTCCACTGGTCTCTTGCCAGTTAGTGGTGAAGCCTGTTCCGGTGATTGTCTGGCCGACGAGCGTAGCGCCATCGGCGATTCCGTAGCTGAAGGCCTCTTCAACAAGAAGCTGAGCGGAGGCGACCTGTGCGGACGCTGCTGCGAGGAGAAGCGCCAAGCCGGCGCCGCGGAGTTGTGACCGAGTCTGGGAGTGGATGGATTTTCCGAATGGATTTTTCATGACAGTGTTGAGTTTGAGGTTTGACGATGGCTGTTCACAAAGACAAGTGATCGATATCCCGGCGCGATAACGGAGGGAAGGGATTGTTTGTTGAAATCGTTAAACTGAGACGATTTCATGCTGCTCGCCTTGAGCGAAAAGCACCCCGGTCTCCGCCAGGTTGCTGCGGTCTCGCTGGCACTCCCCTTGTTAGAAATCCTCCGGGGCGTTGATTCGGATTTTGAGGCTGAAAGGCCCAGGGGTAGGCGGCGGGGAATCTCCGGAGTTCGCTCGCGCGCCCTTGCAAACGACGCCTCAACCCGGATCAGAATCCTTTCCAGGCCTCTCAAAAAAGAAAAACGCAGCCCGCGAGGACTGCGTTTTTCCAAAACCCCCCGGCGGGATTCCCCATCCCGCCAGTTCCGGGAGGGCTCATCTACCCTCCCGAGTATAAATCACTTAAACCGACATCCTCCTCCGGCGGAGGAACAGGACGGCGGACAAGCCGAGTCCGACGAGCGCCCATGTTGAGGGCTCGGGAATCGGGTCGAATGAGAGATCGCCGTTCAATTCGCTGAAGGTCAGCGTCTGATTGTTCGGCACACTGTTAAAGGTCCAGATCCCGGCTCCGGCATTCGTCCAAGTTCCGCCATAGCCAAGTCCGCTCGAGGAGATCCCAGCAAAATCGCCAAGCGACGTTCCCGTGGAGCTGAACAGGTCGAGCGTCGTGCCATTCGCAATTGTCGTCGTGAAGGTCAACTTCAGGTCGCCGCCGAAGGTCAGGCCACCCGCGGTCGTGACGTTGATGCCGTCGTAGCCGGTGCCGCGTGCGGTGCCGTCGATCTCCAACTCCGTGGTGCTGCCGGAATTGAGGACCAGCGAGCCAAGCGTCAGGACGCCCGGGCTGTTGCCGGGAGCCAGTGTGGCACCGCTGTTCACGTTCACCGTGCCGCCGATCGTGCCGACTCCACCGAGCGTGCCTCCGTTGTTCACGTTCACCGTGCTGCCTGCTGCCAAGCTTCCATCGACGAGGAGTGAGCCTGCGTCCACCGTCGTGTTGCCGGTGTAGGTGTTGGTGCCGCTAAGGGTGAGACTTTCCGTGCCCAGCTTGGTGACTCCCTTGGCCACTTGCCCGACTCCTAAATCGTTCGAATAAGCGAAATTTCCACCCGTCGCATTCGTCGTGTCGAGCCCGATGGCCGAGCCCGCCGCGAAGCCGGTGCCGGCATTGGCGAGGAGCGTATTGACATTCGTCGCGGAAAACTCGCCGGTGCCACCGACATTCACGGCCGCCGTCGCCCCGGACGCCACGGTGAAGTTGGTGGAGGTGATGGTGGTCGTGCCAGCTCCTGAGTTGTTCCCCATCACGACGGTTCCATCTGAATTCAGCGAGTTCAGTGAGGCGAGTTGAAGAGTTCCCGCATTCACAGTAACGCGGCGGAAGCGGTTGGCCCCCGAGAGCACCTGGGTGCTCGTTCCATTCTTCGTGAGGGCGAACTGTATTGCGGCTATGTTCGTGATGTTACCCGAGAAAGTGCTCGTGCCCGAGGTTCCAGCAATGGTCAGGGCGACATTAGTGAAGCTGTTGTCGGTCCTGTAGGTACCTGCCCCTGTGAGGGAACTAAATGTCTGGTTGGCGGACGTCGTAAGTCTCGCACCGGAGCTGATGCTCAAGGAGTTTCCGCTGCCGAGCGGGGTGATGCCGGCGTTGGCAATGTTCACCTCTCCAGCCTGAATGGAGATGGGACCAGTGATCGTAGAAGCCGCAACCGTGTTGGTGAAGTTCAAAATTCCATTGGCACCAGTCTTGGTGAAACCGGCCGTTCCGGCCAGGATGACATTGTCCCCGATCGTTGTAACGGCAGTTGTCGCATCGAAAGTCGCGTTCCCGGTGAGCGTGAGGGTGGCATTGCCGAACAAGTTCACCCCGCCAACCAGAGTTCTGACCGTGTCCACCTCTATCGCTGGCGGGGTCGTTATGGTGGCAGTCCCGGGGTTGGTCTGAAAGACCGCGATTGCATTCTGCGTCCAAGCGACCGGTGAGGTGGTCGGGGAGGTAACCGAGGCGCTCCAACTCGTATCGGTGGTCGTCCAGTTGCCACTACCGCCGATGATGTCGTCGCTTCCGAACCAATAGAGGGTGGACTGCGCGCTGGCGCTGGAGGCCAGAGCCAAAACGGCCAGGATGAATTTTCCGAGTGGATTTTTCATGAGATGTGGTGTTTGGGTTCTGATGATGGGCGTTTGAAATCGGCTGCTGTGTATCTCCTCACAATCGCCGAGGGAAAGGGATTGTTTATTGAAATCGTTAAACTGAAACGGTGTCGTGCTGCCCCGTGAGCAAGAAGCACCCCAGTCTCGGCCAGATTGCTGCCGTGTCGGGGCTCTCCATCGCCATCGCCGGGCAATGTGGGTGCTGCTCCCTCCCACGCCGATGCCCGAATAGCAGAATGTCCCTCGGTTTACTTCGTTCCGGCTGAGAGCGGTGACCAAGCTGGCAAGGCTGTTTTGGATCTGCGTCCCCTTCTCCGCAGACGCGACTGATGCCAGCCGTTCGAGCGATTCCCCCAAGCCGGGCCGACGGTCACTTTCATCCGCTGCTCCCCGTTCGGGGCTGCTGAAGGCTACGGGACAAACTGCTGTTCGGAGAGGGTCCGCCACTGGTAATACGGGGCGAGGTTTTTTCCGAAATTGCTGGCGTCCGCGAAGTCCGGGATGGTTGGGTCATTGGGATCCACGTAGCGTTCGATCGTGGTGCTGCCACGATATTCCGAAACGACCTGATCCCTCCTCTCGTCCCACTCGTCCCAGTCGGAGGCGGTCTGCCGCCAGCCAGGCACTTGTTTGAGCGCTTGCACGCGCAGGTGGACGGTAAAAGTGTTCGACTTGGTGGTAATGCGCGGGAGCAACTGGGCATAGGGCATCTCGCGCGTGTTGTCGCCCGTCATTTTCTGGTCGGCCCACCAGGCATAGAGATCGCTGTGATCCGTATTGTAAGCGATGGCCGACGATGTGCCGGTGGGGTAGAGCGGCACCTCCGCGATCTCGGTCGCGGATTTGAAAACTCCACGATCCCGGAACGCGCGCAGCGTTTTGTCCACGTCCAGCGGGTAGCGGAAGTTGATATTGACCGGCGAGGGTATGGGGTGTTCGTTTTTTATCCCATAGCCTTTATAACCAAGCGGATTTCCCGGCTCGGCGGTGACGGAGGCTGGTGCCGGGCGGGTATCAAAAGCCGCGAGGGACATCGGCTTGAGAGCCGCTGCCAATCCGGTCTCCCGCCGGATATTGGAGAAGGGTGCGATCGCCGTGTTCAAATTGATTTTTCCCGCCGTCGAAAACGGTTCACTGATCGGGTAGGGATCGACGATTGGCATCCAAAAATTGTCGGCGAGGAGGTGATCTTTCGGCGATAAATCACCGCGGTGGCTGATCGAGGTGCCGTCACGTGAAGCCGGCACGGGGTTGAACAGCAGGGTCTCCCAGGGATTCCCCGCGACCGCGCGGGAGGGAAGGGAGCCGAGTTGGAAGGCGGAAAACATCTGGCGGTTCGGCGAATAGACGAGTCCATATTGGTTGGTTTCACTCACCCCCTCCGCGTCGGGCGCGGTCCCTTCAAGATTCGGCAGATTAAAATAGGAGAAGCGCTCGACTGGCGGCCCGGTTTGCAGCCGCCCGAGTGCGTTGAGGTCCGGTCTGTTGATGAACGGACCATCGGCATCGCGCCCGGTGGCGTTGTCCCAATCGCCCGGTCGCCCGTTGCTCATGGTGGCGCCATTCAGATTGGAACTCACGGGTCTGGCCCAGGTGGCGGGATTGAAGAAACCAACAATGGGCGATCCGGAAGGGCCTGTAGTGCTAATATATCTTGTGCCCGCGACGAGGAGACCGGCGGTCGGCTTCAAAGTCCTGTTTTCGTCGGTCGAGTTTCTCGTGGCGGGATTCAAGGGGTTGTAGCCGGTATTGGTGCTTCCATAAAGGGCCCGGAAGGAATGCGAATGTGTCACGTTCGGATTGTAATAGTCCGCAGTGTTGGCCGGCCTGAACAAATTTGCCGGGATGGAGTCCATGGTGAAAACCAGGCGCGTGTCTCCGAAGACACCCGACGTTCCATCAATCTCGACTCCGCGGATCACATCCCCGCCCTGCGAGTTCCACGAACTGCCGGATTTTCTACGATTGTCGAAATCCGCCAAGAGGCGATCGGCTTCGTCTTTTGTGAGGGGAGTTGTGCGGGGACTTGGTTCGGGGTCCTGCCACGAGCGATCGAACCTGAAAAACGGCAGGGGGAGAGTCAGACCACCAGGAATATTATCCGGATTGAAATTGAAGGCGGCCCGCTGAAGGACGGCGGAATCCTGAGGATTCCTGAGTTCGAGGGTCAATTCGCGAGCCGGACTCACCACAAAACGGAGATTGGGATCCCGGGTCGTTCGGAAGCTGACCAGCCATTGGTTGGCTTCCTTCTCGCCCAAATCATCGCTAAAAGCAAAATCAGCAAAAAAGGGAGGCCCCCCGGGGCGCCGGACCTGGGTGCTGTTGAAGGGGACTCCCGGCGTTATGTCCGGCGTGGGATAGTCGAATGAAAAGGCCGACGACCGAAGCAGGACACGTCGTTGGGGACCGGAGGCTCCGGAGGGAATCCGCGTGAAATACTGGGTGCTGAGGACCGAAGGAAAGTAGCCCGAATAATCCAGCCCGAAGTTATCCGGGATAAAGATTCGGCGGTCGGTATTTAACGGAAAGTCGATCGTGCCGCCAGTTCCCGCACCGGCGGGACCGGGTGCAATGGTGGGCAGTCCACCGGTAATCCGCACGTCGACCTCCGGGCGGAAGGTGTCGAAGCCTTGGGCCGGACTGAACAGCTCGATCATAAGGTATGGTCGAATCTTGTATCGGGTGCGGCCCGGAGCCGGATTTCCTGCAGCATCCGTATCGATGTCAATCCCTTCGCAATAGAAGGCGAGACCGGCCCCCTTGAAGGAGACATATCTGCCAAAGCCGCGTGTCGTCCCGATCTGTATCGGGATGACGGTTCCGAACCACCCGGCAAACGAGTCCTGCGCATCGACAAACCCGTTTCCCCAGAGTCCGCGCCTTGGGAGGCCGGCTCCGATCAGATTTGGACCACTGCGGACATAGTCGAAAATCTGGGTGAGGATCTGATTGCGGTCGTTGCCGAACTTGGCGGCGAAGTTGCCGCCGTATCCGGGAATCGGCTTGCCCGTGAGGTCCTGCAGGTAGGCATAAAGTTCTCTGTTTCGAGCGATGTTCGCAAAGTCGTTGGTGTGGCTCTTGGAATTCTGCCTTTGGAAATAAAAGGGTTCGTTGTTGATCGTCGCACAGAAGGCAAGCGTCCTGTCGAAACCGTCCTGGCGGGCGGCCTGTGTGTTCTGCGGCCAGAGCGAAATCCTCGGAGTTTCGAACAGGGTCGTTTCCGGCGCGCGGCTGCTGGCAGTAAGGAAAAACTGGGATCTCTTGATCGTGTCGGCGTCGAGAAGCGTTTGCGCAGTTCGCGGAGTAGAGCCCGGGGTGTAAAGCAACTCTTCGGGGCTGACAAACAGGCGATCATTTTTGATGGGAATCTCCGCGGAAAGCGGCAGGGGACGCACGGTTCCTGCCCTTGAACCACCCATGCCCCAATTGGTTCTGGGCAGGATGTCGTAGATGCTCTCCCAATCGGCTGCGGTTTTGCCACTTTTTCCGAAAGCAGGAAAAACCGCACTTAGCGAAGTGAGCGCCGGATGCCCCGGATATCTTTGGAATTCGTTCCTCACCGGCTGGAATCGACCCAAGTCGCGCTCCACAGACCCCTCGGCTCTCGGCACATCCCACATAACGCCTTCGCTGGCGGTGTTGATGTTGACCTTGGCGGTCTCATCGTCCGTCCAATACGCGACACGGCCGATGATGGGATTCGCCTGGCTCGCGCCAGTCACCGTGACGGTCGTTCCGTCGCCGACAGGGGAGACGAACGATCCGTCCTGCAGAACGTAGAGCCACTTCACCGGCATGGGAGCGGGGTTGTTGGCCGGTGACGGATTCGAGCCGGAGTAGCCGGGGGCGGAAAGGACGGAGAATCCCTGCACTCCCTCCTGCACGGGTGTCGCCGGGTCGTCGGTGGCAATGCCATTGGCCGCGTCGACGGCTGCGGATCCGGATCGGGAATCGGCGGGTGGAGTTACGATTGGATAGATCCGCTCGTTTGCCTGATTCAGCACCGGGGCATTGAGGTCGCACCAGAGGGCGTTATACGAACCGGCGTTGGAGGGTGCGCCGGATTTCCATGATGCGATCTCCGTCGTGTCGGTGACAAGATCCGCCGGGTTGCTCACGAGGATATTGCCTGAGGAGTAGAGGCGGAATGCCCGGTAGAAATTGCCGGATTGATTCCATGTGCGGATGAGGCCCGGCTGGGAAGCCCATGCGGTGCGCCTGGCGGTATCGGGAGTGCCTGTGGAGGCATCGGATTCGTAGCCTGTGGTCGCCTGAGAGATGGTTGACTTGACAAGGTCCACAACGCTGCCGGCCAGCCATTGTGCTTCGGCCTGTCTGGTGGAAGCGGCAGAATCTCCCCGCTCGTTGGTGATCGTAAGAAAAAGCGAGACAATGAGGATCGTGATCAGGACGAGGATCGCCAAGGTAATCACCAGGGCGGCTCCGTGGGAGTTTCGGGGTTGGATTTTCATTTTCCGGATGGGGGATCGGATCTGACAACCTAAGTTATTTTTCATGGCCTGAAGACGGAGGATGCGCCCGTGGTGGGCTCGATCAGGATGGTTGCGAAGTTCGCGGGGGGTGAGCCGCCGGCGGTCTGGGAGCTGAACTTCTCATCGTAGAGGGTGAGAAAGAAATTGGTGGTCGATGGCAGGAGCGATTTCAAGTTCGCCGACCCGTCCGGCAGAAACCGAAAGCTCCGGTAACTGTAGGAGGTGCCCACTCCGGGAATGTTCGGATCCGTTCCGGGGACGGCGGACACGTTGGGGAGGGAGGGATCGCTGAGCGAGGTGAGGTTGGGGTTTGTCCCGATGATTATCCCGGATGGAAACATGCGGGGCTTGCCGATGGGGAACGGGCCTGTCTCACGCATCTCAAAAATCTGCACCGCCCGGATCGCGTTGCTGGAGCCGGGGATCGAGGGGTCGGTCATCTCGATCATCCGGAACTCGACCTCGCGGTTCATCGTGGCTGCCGTCTGCCTCGCGCTGGAGAGCGCCCCGGTCACCGACTCAATGGCGAGGTTGATCTTCGACCCGCCCATGAGGCCGCTCAACGACGGCATCGCGAGCGTCGCCAGCAAGCCGATAATGGCGATCACGACGAGAAGCTCGATCAGGGAGAACGCCGGTGTGACGCGGTTGTCCGGTTTGACCAGGGGCAATCCGGCCGGGGGATCGGACTTCATTTGGAACTCCATTTGGCAGGGCCAATTTTCACCGTGGATTCGAACTTCCGGTAGTTGAGCCGGTTGTCTGTGAGTTCATTTTCCAACTGGACAAGAGTGGCGTCGTCGATGGCGTCGGTCAGCATGATGTTCTCGTCCGCGATCCGCCGTGCGGAGGACTCGTCCACCGCGATCATCGTGACGCGGATGTTTGGAGGGAGATTGTTTTCCTCGATCGGCTGGCTGCCCCTCTTTTGCGGGGCGCTGCTGTAATTGAAGGAGGTGAGCGGACTCCCGGCGGCGTTCTTGTATTGCGCCTGGAAGAGGAGAGCGACGATATTGTCGGCGAGCCGGTGCGAATAAGCAACGTTCGCCAGCGGCTGGGTAACCCATTCAAGCCGGTTGTAGGAGGGATTGCCGGACGTCAGGCTGTAGACGGTGAGCTGATCCGCCGGCTCGGCGAGCTCAAAGATCCGGTAGCGAACTTTGTTTTCCGAAACCGTCGGCGGACGCAGGGTGGAATCACCACCCCTCTCGAGGAAGAAGCCCAGGGTGTTCACCAGGGAGTTGAAGCCGGAGAGATTGGTGGCGGCGGTTCTTCCCAGCGGGGCCTGAAAGAAAACGGCATTCCCTCTCAGTGTCCCGCCTCGCGGAGCCGTCAGCGAGGCGGCGTTGGTCTGCAGATAGCGAAGCTCGCTGAAGCGGAAGTACCTATTGGGAGTAAAACTATTCGTGCTGCGGGGATTTCCGGCGGCATCCACATAGTCCCAATACACGTTCAGCGTCGCCTGCGAAAGGCTTTGGTTGATCCGGTCGAAGGCCCGTCTCGCCTCGCGGAAATGCTCGGTGCGCGAGGTGGTTTGCTGGGCGATCTTCTGCGCCGACGACGTCAACGACAGCATTAGAACCGACATCATGGCCAGGACCGCCATTGCCACGAGAAGCTCGACGAGTGTGAAGCCTTCCGCATCGCGACTTTGCCCCATCGCAGAACGGTCGAGCCCGGAAGTTGCCAACTCCGACTTCACTGGAAGTCGCTGGTTTCGAGATCCCTTGAGATTTGAATGGTTCTGACGGCGTTCGTGACCGACTGCGCGTCGGCTTTCACCACGCTCACCCGCCAGACTCTCCTCGCCAGCAGGCCCTGCGCGGCGTCGGACAAATTCGTCGCGGTCAGATTGGCCTTGTAAACCGCGCCGACGGATCCCATGACTTTTCCTTCTTTAGAAAAATAGACTTCCGTGACGCTGGAATTCGTCTCGATCAGTGCCAGGGCCTTGCGAAAAATCTGGGTCGTCGTCGAGGAGTCAATGGAGTCCTTGCTGATTTTTAGACCAGCCCCCATTAACCCGACGATGGGAACAATCGCGAACGCAAAAATTCCAAGAGCGATCGCCACTTCCACCAAGCTGAACGCGCCCCTTCCCCCATTGCGCCGAAGTCGAAAGACTGTCGAAGCCAAATCGGACGTTTGCGAAGCCAACTTTCTGCCGATCTTCGGAGTTTCTGGGGATCTCATGGAAGTGGAGTTAATGTAATTGCGGGTGCCCCATTTTCGCAAACTGGCATATCGCTGAATCCGTTAAACCAAAACGTTCGAGTGACAAGAAAGCGGAGAGGGGTTTTTGTTGGTTGAGGAGGAAACTCTTTAGCTCGGCCGGAGGACCCGACCGTTGGACAGGGATGTCTGGCACGGCCATGGCTCTTACGGCCTTTGGACAAGGACCGACTTTTCATGGGATTTCACTATTGAAAGCCAGCCATTGTCTGTTGGCTTGTCATGGCGGGCGCAATATTCGTTCCACACAATGCCCCACGGGAGGCTCTTGGCATCCTCCATCATCGCCAATCGGCTTGTGAAGTCGCCGGAGGCCTCGGCATCGCAGATCGATTTGCGGGGACTGAGCAAAGCCAGGAGGATAGCCTTTTTGGTGTTGCGGGTGCCGATGATCCAGGCAGCGATGCGGTTGATCGACGCGTCGAAGAAGTCGAGGCCGACGTGAATGCGGGCCATCTGGCCGGTGGCCACGCAGGCTTCGAGCATCGAAGTTGTCACATCATCGAGCGTAACGACGTGGTCGCTATCCCAGCGAACACCACGGCTGACATGGAGCAGGATTTCCGGAACGAAAAGCAGAACCGACGAGATCTTGTCAGCGACAGATTCCGTCGGATGAAAGTGGCCGGCGTCCAGGCAAAGGCCGAGTTTCCGGCTGGCAGCGTAACCGAGGTAGAATTCATGGGATCCAACGGTATAGCTTTCAACGCCGATGCCGAAGAGTTTGCTCTCGACGGCATCGCGGTTCCATTCGCGGGAAACCGTGGCGGCAAAGATCGCGTCGAGGGACTCAAGCAGTCTCTCCCTTGGCGCGAGCCGATCTGCCGGAGTGTCTTTGAAGCCGTCGGGAATCCAAAGATTTGTGACAACGGGATTGCGGAGCTCCCCGCCGATAGCCGCCCCGATTTGGCGACAAGCCACGCAGTGATCCACCCAGAATCTGCGGACAGCTGCGTCCGGATGAGATAGCGTGAACCCGTCTGCGGCGAGGGGATGACTGAAACAGGTCGGATTGAAATCAATGCCGAGACTTCTTGCCTTCGCCCAATCCACCCAGGTGCGGTAATTGGCGGCTGTCAAGCCATCCCGTTCGGGCCTCGGTGAACCGTCTGTCGCATAAGAAGCGTGGATATTGACGCGCAGCGGGCCCGGGATGCAGGCGATGGCCTGGTCCATGTCGTCCAGCAACTCGGCGGAGTTCCTCGCCTTGCCCAGGTAAGCCCCGGTCGCTAAGCAGCCATTGCCAGCGCCCGATTGTGCGCTTGGTTCGAAGCCCGCCACGTCGTCGCCCTGCCAGCAGTGGAGGGAGACAGGTATGGTGTCCAAGTGCGCCAGAGCGGACTCGGTGTCCACTCCGACCGAAGCAAAATGTTCCTTGGCCAGTGAGTATGCGTTCATAATGAGAAAGCGGGCGGTATGGCGGTCGTGTTCAACTGTGGAGAATGTCGAAGATGACTTTGTTGTGATAGTTGCTGCGGTCGACGAGATCGTTGAAGACGGCAGGACCGCAGGAGAGAGGTAATTTGTCGGTGATGAGCGGCGCCACTTGCAGATCGCGATCGAGATGTTTAAGAACCGTCGTCCAATCGTCGGTGCCCAGCGGCGTGACACGGCTGTTCCATGTGCCGTGGATGGTGAGTTCTTTGCGGAGGATGTTCGAAAAATCCTTCTCGCCGATGCGGAACTCGCCCGCGATGTTGCCGAGGAAAACGACTTCGCCGAACATCCCGGCCGTCTGGACCGCCTGGAGGAACGTTGCGGGCAGGCCGCAGGCTTCGACGCTGAACTGCACTCCTCCACTGGTCTGGTCGGCAATGAACGCCGACGGATCGACTTCCGTGGCGTTGACGGGAATGAAGCCCATGTCGGCGGCGAGCGCGAGTTTACGCGGTTCGACGTCCACAATGAAAACGCGGGCGCAGCCGTGGATGCGCAGCCACTGAGCAGTCATGTTGCCGATGGGTCCAGCCCCGAAAACCGCCGCATCCGCCCCGGCCAGCACGCGCATCTTGCGCACCCCATGGAGGGCAACGGCTGCGGGTTCGGTCATCGATGCGTGCAGCAGGTCCACATGGTCCGGCACGGGAAAAAGATTCCACTCCGGGACGCGCAGGAATTCGCCGAAGGCCCCGTCGCGCCGCGAACCATAGTAGTCGTATTCCCGCGACTGGGCATAGTGGCCGGTCTGGTTCGCGGGATCGGTTTCCATGTTCTTCGGGATGAGCGGAAACACGGCCACACGGTCGCCTTTTGCAAACTTCCCGCCGGGCACAGGTTCCTCGACAAGCCCGCTGAACTCATGCCCCATGACGAGAGGATAGTGGTACGCTTTGCCAGCAAAGCCGCGCGGGATGTCCGACCCGCAAATGCCGCAAGCGGCGATCCGCACAAGTGCGGCGGGCCGTTCGTCCGGCGCGGGCGGGATGGGATGGTTTTCGGTGTAAACAAGTTGACGGTCGGCTTGGAGAACGAGGGCTTTCATCGGCTATTCCCAGTTCACGATGACCTTGAGGCTGTCGCTGTCGGCCGCGCGCTGGATGGCCTCCGGCAGGCGGTGGTGCGGGAAGCGTTCCGTCGGGTTGGTCATTTTGTCGAGAAGCGGTAGTTCGCGGTTGTTGATCATTTTTTGTGCAAGAGCGATGCCGTGCCAGTTCGAGCCATGAGTGGCCTGGTAGCACTGGAGTTTATAATGGACGTCATTGTTGAGATCGACCTCGTATGCGATGCGCGGCTTGCCGGAAGCGCCTTTCACTCCGGCGTGAGCGTCGAGGACGGTACCGTAGCCAACCAGCTGGGTGGCCAGCCGGTAGCCTGCCTCCGCAGGCGTGTTGATCATGACAAAGTGAGGTTCGTTGAAAGGGCGGCATTCCGCGAGGACGTTCTCGACCGCTTGACCGTCCCATGGCACGCCGACGACAGAGTCGGTCCCGAAGTCGCGCAGCACACGTTCGAGGCGGTCGCGTCCGCGATTCACAATGATGACCTTGCGAGCACCCATCGCCAGCGCACACTGTAGCGCGTAAGTGCTCTGCGAGCCTGCCCCGATGAGCACGACAATGCGATGTGCGATACAATGGTTGACGCGCGTCATTCCCTCCAAGCAGCAAGCCAGAGGCTCAACCTGACACGCATGATCGGGGTTAATGTCGGCATCGAACCGGGCAATGGGACCGAGGTCAACAAACCAATCGGGAAGGACGGCATGCGTGCGCGCGAAACCGGGGAACTCGTGCCCGGTGGCGATCGTCTTCGGGCAAGACGTCCAGTCGCCCGTGCCTCGGTCGCCGCAATAAATGCAGGCGCGGTCGCCGCACGGGATGTCGCAGCCAATGCCGACGAGGTCTCCCGGCGCAAACTTGGTGACTCCCGGTCCAACAGCGTCCACTCGCGCGCTGACCTCGTGGAGAAGGATGGCCGGCCACGACTTGATGCGAGGCAGTCCGACTTTGGAAATGACGACGTCCGACTGGCAGACCGAGGTGCGCAGGACACGCACGCGGATTTCACCGCGGCCAGGCTGTGGCAGGGACTCTTCAACCGGCGTGAAAGTGCCGCCGGGCTTGTCGAGGTAATAAACGAGGTTTTTCATGTGGGTTGAAGGCTGGCCTTTTTGGATTGCTTTCCCTCCTCGATGGCGGATTGGACTCTCGCGAAGTTTTCCGCCCAAGTCCCTTGCTGGCTGAAGATGCTGCTCGTGCCGGCGACGAGATTTTGAGCCCCGGCAGCGACCATGGCGGGAATGTTTTCGAAGCTGACGTTGCCATCCACCTGAATTGGCACATGGGCATGGCCGCGCGCGTCGAGGAATGCACGGCAGTCCGCGATCTTGCGCAACGCGGCGGGCGTCAACTTCTGCCCCGCAAATCCGGGGTTCACCGTCATGATCAGGACATAATCAATGCGTTCGAGTGCATAGGTGAGGGCTTCGAGCGGTGTGGCGGGGTTGATCGCAAGTCCGGCCTTTGCCCCGCAGGCCCGGATGCTTTCGAGCGAGCGGTCGAGGTGGGTGCAGGATTCCGCATGGATGGAAATCTGGTGGATGCCGAGCCCGGCCAGCTGGGCGACGAAGAAGTCGTTGTCCTCGACCATCAGGTGTACATCCACCGGCAGCCGGGTCTTTTTGGTCAGCTCGGCCAACGTGGCCAGCCCCAATGGCATGTTTGGTACAAATCGTCCGTCCATCAGATCCATGTGCAACATGTCCACCTCAAGAGTCTCCACCCGGCGCAGGGCCGATTCGAAGTTCAGCGGGTCAACGCACATCATCGACGGTGAGACGAGCACCCTGTCGCCGGTTGAGACAAAGGTCACCGGCACGCGTGAGGCAATGCCGGGATCAGGCTGTCTCTCCTTCAGGAAATGTTCCTGAAGATAGGCGAGCGATTCACGAAGCTGGTTCTCAAGCAAGTGGTCCGAGTAATCCCGGCCGAGTTTGGGGCCGCCGATTTCTAGGTAACAATGCAGGGTCTCCACTGGAAGAGACGCGGCATTTTCCTCAAGGAGCCGACGAAACTCCGCGACATCGACAATGCCGTTGCCAAGATTCACCCTTTCGAATCCAAAGGTCGATCCATAGCTGGAGTCTGTGTTTTTCAGATGCACTTCATAGAGCCAGGGAAGCGACGCTTTGAATAGGTCCACATGGTTTATGCATGACGATTTATCGGAGTTCCAGTAGCCGTGAGAAATGTCGGAGCAATAGCCTATGCGGGCTGTTTTGGCGGGGTTCGCCTCGTGCCAAGCGGTCAGCTCCTGCCCCCACGAAATGATTTCTTCGGGCAGCGTGGGCGGCTCGGCGAGGCAGGACATGGGCTCTATGGTCAGCCACTCGAGTCCGTTCTCCCGCGCGAAAGCCATGAGATCTTTCATCGCGTCCAGATACCGGCGCACGCCGCAAGGCTTCGTTCCCATGACATCCCGTGGCACCGCGCCGGGGTTGGAGCCGACCGCCCGAGCCCCCAGAATCGCGCCAATCTCGATGAACCTGCGGAAGTTGCGAATGGCGACCGGCTCCCACTCCGGATCCTCGCGGAAAAACCCCCCGAGCTCCCTGTGCGCTGTGAAGCAACTGTCAATCGTAATGCCAAAATCTCCGGCCTTCCTCTTCAGCCGGACGAACCACTCATCTGGCAACTGATACATCTCAAAAAATGAGCCGAGTTGGAGCGAAGTGACCCCACACTCCGCCATGAATCGGAACAACCATGGGTAGGTGTAGCGGTATTCAATCGGGTCTGATTTGATGCCTAGCTTCAATTTCATGCGGACTCCAGCATGGCCGGGAGGCCGGAGCACCCCAAGAAAAGCTGAGCTTTCATCCGAAAAAATGACTCGTTTTTTTGAGCGATTCTGATTGATTTGAGAAATGAAACGCATCCAGCGTGACGAGCGGATATTGCAGTTGGTTGGAGAGCGCGGGAGCCTCTTTCTCGGTTCCGCCGTCAAGGCCACCGGGGCGAGCCTTGCTACCATTCGTCGGGATTTTGAGCGATTGGCAGCGGTGGGATCTGTCGAAAGGATCCGCGGCGGAGTGCGGGTACGGCGCGAACTGGGTGAGATTCCCTTCAACATGCGGGAGGTCCGCCATTCCGAGGCGAAGGCCGCAATCGCGCGGAAAGCGGCATCGTTGGTGCGCGCGGGCGAGGTTGTTTTGATTGATGGAGGCACGACGACCTATCACATCTGCCCGTTCCTGCCCCGCGTGCCACTGCGAATCATGACAAACTCTCTGCGATTGGCATCCTACCTTGATGACAGGGTCCATCGGCATCCTGAATGGGAGGTGTATCTTACCGGCGGGATGATCCAACACGGAGCGGGCATGCTGGCCGGGCCTGGGACGTTGCATAGTCTGGATTTTTACCACGCCGACTGGGGCTTTCTCTCCATCGGGGGCATCACCTCCGACGGGCTTTACAACAATTCCGAAGCCATTGTCGAAACCGAGCGCAAAATGATCCAGTGCTGCGACCGCGCCGTGATTCTGGCGGATCAGAGCAAACTCGGACGCCGTGCCATGTGCCGGGTGTGTGGAGTGAAAGATGTGGACCGTCTGGTTACCGACCAGCACCAAGGCCGGTCCCTGGTGGAAGAGAATCTTGAAAAGGCCGGATTGAGAATTGACCGGGCATAGCCCCGCTGAAACCCGTGCTGTTCAGGGGAATTGCTATCCCGCCTGTTTCTGCTAGCGGCATTTGCGGCTCCGCCAAAGGAGCATCGCGCAATCCGCGTTCACGATTTCCTCAGCCGCGTTCCAGTTTGGCTTTAGCTTGTCGCACAATCTCAGCACCCGATCTGGGGGGGGTATGGGTCGGTTTTAAAAAGCAAGCAAGGGGTAGCTTTCCACTCTTATTCTTTGTAGGTTTCCGAAGAAATGGCACGGACAAGTCAACTCAAGTGGTGGCAGCGCGGCGTGGTTTATCAGATTTACCCGCGGAGTTTTCAAGATTCGAATGGAGACGGCGTTGGGGACCTGAACGGCATCATATCCCGGCTGGACTATCTTAACGACGGCACACCCAACTCGCTTGGGGTGGATGCCATCTGGCTTAGCCCGATCTACCCATCTCCAATGAAAGATTTCGGCTATGATGTGTCGGATTACTGCGCGATCGACCCGCTTTTTGGCAGCCTCGCCGACTTTGACCGGCTGCTCAGCGAAGCGCACCGACGCGGGCTGAAGGTGATCATCGATTGGGTGCCCAACCACACCTCGGACCAGCACGCTTGGTTTCTTGAATCACGCTCCAGCCGCGACAACCCCAAGCGCGACTGGTACATTTGGCGAGACCCTCAGCCAAGCGGTGCGCCGCCGAACAACTGGGGCAGTTTTTTCGGCGGGTCGGCATGGACATTTGATGAAAAATCCGGCCAGTATTATTTGCACCAGTTTGTGCCCGAACAGCCCGAGCTAAACTGGCGCAACTCCGACCTGAAGGCCGCCATGCTCGACACCCTGCGCTTCTGGCTAAATCGCGGCGTGGATGGCTTCCGAATGGACGTGATCGGCCTGATCATCAAAGACGCCGCACTGCGCGATAACCCTCCCGATCCCCTCGCCAACTCCGATCTGCCCGAAAACGACATCCACGCCCGACAGCTGAACATCTATAACGAAGATCAGGATGAGGTGCATCCCATCCTGCGTGAAATCCGTGCTCTATTCGACGAATACGATGATCGTGTGGCAATCGGCGAACTGTGGGGAGACCTGCCGCGCTGGGTGCGATACTATGGCGCTCCCAACGCCGCCGGCGACGGGGGAGACGAACTGCACCTTCCGTTCAACTTCCGACTGATGTGGCAGGCGTGGAATGCCGTCGCCATGCGCCAGAGTGTGGATGAGTTGGAAAAGATCCTGCCGCCTTATGCGTGGCCGAGTTTCGTCCTCGGCAACCACGACCAGCATCGCTTGGCCACCCGCTTTGGCGGGCAGGAGCAGGCTCGCCTGGCCGCCATGATGCTACTGACGCTGCGCGGTGCGCCGACCCTGTATTACGGCGACGAGCTGGGCATGGAAAATGGCCTGATCCCGGCTGACAAGCTGCAAGATCCACAGGGCATCAACCTCGGTGCGGAACGCACCCGCGACGTCGTTCGAACCCCCATGCAGTGGGACGCGAGCCCGCACGCCGGCTTCTCCGACGTCGAGCCTTGGCTGCCGGTGCAGGATTACCTCACCCGCAACGCAGCCGCCCAAGAGCAGGATCCCCGCTCCATCCTTTCGCTCTATCGGCAACTGTTACGGCTGAGGCGCAGCAGCCCGGCTCTGCACGGCGGCAGCTACACTCCGCTGGATGATCCCGACCCGGTTCACAGCCAGAACCCGGTTTACCTATTCCTGCGGGAGGCCGAGCACGAGCGGAAACTGGTCGCGCTCAATCTGGCTCCAGTCGCTCGCACGCTCAGCACTCCCTTTGGGGCGGGATCTTCGGTCGGCCCCCGCGGGGAGTTGGTGCTTTCCACCCACCTCGACCGTGCAGGCGAGATTGACTTAGGGCACATCCCTCTGCGCCCAAACGAGGGCCTGATCATCAATGTTGAGTAGTCTGTTGCTCCGAATGTTACGGCCGGGTGATGATAGCGCTCGTAAGGGCCGATACACCAGACGGCGTCAACCGGACCGAGCATCGATTCAACTCTGATCAAACAGGGAAACTTAGGCCGGAGATTGGCGGCCTATCGGGCGAGGGCACCTGCGGAGTTCGAAGGTTGGCGGTCCTGACCGACAAAGTCGCGGAATTGCGGACCATGAAATTGCCAGGCGTGGAGTTCCTCAATTGTGGTTCGCGAGTCGGCGAGGGTCGCGAGGGCGATGCGAAGGAAATCGATGTCACCGGCAAGTTGCTGCTCCGGTGTTCCATCGGGCACGCCGCCCACCAGCAGGTCGGCATTATTGCTCAACGATCCGGCGACCTCCGCTGCAGATTTCTCAGCGACAGCCTTGCCATCGAGGTACACGCGCAGGGTCATGGAATTGCGGTCGAACTCCGCAACGAAATGATGCCACTGTCCATCTGCCACAGACTGGTCGGTCGCGAGGGAAACGATCTGTCCGCCATCCCCTGCGGCAAACTGGATTTTGCCATCCTTCAGCTTCACCTGATAGCCGGATTGGTCGGTGAGCATTTGCACGAGAACGCCATCGCCGTCCGTGGTGCGGAAGATGGATTCGATGAGGAAGTTGGATGCACCGACATCGACCGTCCGGAGTTGATCGGCCGTGATAGCCACGCCCGCGGCTTTATCCAAGGCGACGGGGACGGAGGCGTTTTGGGTGTTGTTGGGCCAATTGCCATCGGGACTGAGGAAGATCAGGAGGTTAAATGAGGCGATTTGATCTCTCTGATCTGCCGGAACCGTAAAGCGGTAGCGGTTGTCCGCGAGTTTCTCGGGTTTGCCACCCAGCGTTGCAAATCCCCCAAAGGCCTTCGGCTTCATCCAATGCAAGTGGAGGTTCAATGTGCCGGGGTCGACCCCAGGGTTGAGGGTGACTTCGGCAGTGATGTTCGTTCCCAGTTGCACGGCTTCCGGCACGACGACTTCACCGAAGGGGAGGCTGACCGTGCGCGTTTTCGGTGCCTCCGGTGCGGCTTTTTCAATCTGGATCATTCCCAAGCTCTCGCGGGGCAGGCGGAGGAAATGAGCGCGCCCGTCGAGGGTGATCGCGCCCGAAGTCCAGTCCTCGAGCGGGCTGGCCACATAGTTCTCGGCGTCGAGTCCCACGCCAATCAGCGGGTAGCGCGGCGTGTTCTTGTATTCTTTCCGGTCGGCGTAGGCCGCGGTCATGAACCAGTGCTCGTCGATGATTTCATTCGGGTTGGAGCGGTTCAGATTGAAGCTCCACTCGCCGACGGTGCGGGCGAGGCCCCATGGCACAAAGACGCGGTGGCCGCCGTTTCCGGAGAGGGCTGAGGTGGGGCGCCAGTCCATCGCGTCGGGATTGCGAAAGAGACTGCTGTCAGCGGAGCGGACGGATTCGGTGGCTTGGGCGGAAACTCGTTTCAATGCCGCATCGAAGTCCTGGGCCTTTTCGTAGACCACACCCGTCTCCTCAAAAACTCCGACCTTCCCTACGAGGTCGTGGCCGATGTTTTGGCTGTATGCAATGGTGGGGTAGTCGAACGCTCCGCCTTGGGTAAAATGCTCGGCGTTGGGATCGGGCTTCCCCTCCTTGGGGTCGGCGTGACGGTAGAGCATCTGGGAAACATCGGAGAAGGCATTTCCAAGGTAGCGGAAGCGTCCGGCATCGGGCTCCTGCTGGCGCGTCGCGACCACGAAGCGATGGAAGCTGTTGTTAAAGTACCAATTCTCGAAGCTGATGATGTTTTGGATCGCGGTGAGGTTGACTCCCTTGCTGCCGAGTTCGTTGTTGCGACCGAGCCCGATGTTATTGAAGAGGTAGTTTTTGAAACTCCCGTCCATGTAGTAGGCATGGCCGAACGAGCTGCCTTGGTCTTTATTGCCGCTGGCGTGGATCCAGTTTTTGAAGCCGAGGGCGTTGATGACAATGTTATTGAACACGTAAAAGCTGCCGCCCTGCCAGGTTTCAATGCCGCCCCAGTCGTTCGATTTTAAGAGGGCATCTTCGACCCGGTTGTGATGAATCAAGTGACGGCTGAGCGGCGCCTCCAGCCCGGCCTGCGCGTTCCCGCTCGGCTTGCCGCCGAAAACCGCGAGACCCCAGCCGCCGATGCGGTGCAGGAAATTCCCTGCCATGTGCGAGGTCTCGGGAAAGCGGACATCGACGGCGTGCCCGTGCTCGCCACTGAGGATGCGCATGCCGATGCGCTCGAGCCGATTGCGGAGGAAATCGACATGGCCGAGCTGCCCCATGGTGGCCGGCTTGCCGCCGGTGAAATTGGCAATTTCGACTGCGCCGTGTTCGGTGTCGCGCATGTGGTTGTCGTTGATCGATACCCGGCCGATCTTGCTTTCAGCATCCGCGACATGGATGCGGATGGGCATGGGCAGGTGCTCGAATGTGTTGTGGGTGATGACGATGCCATCCCCGGCTCCCTCGATATGGATGGCGGCCACGATCAGATTCGGGCGTGCCCAGCGGGGATGATCGAAATCCCATCCGACGTTGCCGAAACGGAAAGTCAGTCCGCTCCAATGAATGTGGTGCGCCTGTTTGCCCTGAAAGAAATCGTAGTGCCGAGCGGCTTCGATCTGGGATTGGTTCGGGTCCACGTCGCCGGGGAGTCGAAGGTAGATGCGTGCGCTTTGCTCCCCGGTTTTCTCCGCCCAGAATTCGCCGGGCTGGTCGAGAAATTGGGGGAGGTTTTCAAGGTAGTAACGATTGGCGGTGATGATTCTTTCCAGGGCGTCGTAAGTCCACGGGCCACGAAAGACAATCCCCTCGTAGCTGCGGTCGCCCTGCTGCACTTCCGCCACGCCTTCGACCCGGGCCGGGTAAGGGCTACCCATAACGATACCCCATTCGCTCCACACCGTGCCGCCCACAAGGTCTTCGAGCGGGCGTGGAAGACTCTTTGCGATGCCTACATGCTTGGTGTTTTTCCCGATTTTGGTTGTGTTTTTGTTTTTCCACCATTCCGGCTGATCCCAAGCCGGCCACTCGGACATCAGGTCGTTCGGCTCGGATTCCTCCCAATTCGGCCAGCGGGCGAGCTTGAGGCGGGTCGGTTCGGTGCCCTTGATCATCCACAGGTTGCGTGGGAAAAAATCCACTTCTGCCATCCACACCTTCCCGCACTCGGGCATCTTGGGGTGGGACGTTTGAGTCCATCCGGTGACCGGTTGAGCCCCGGAAATCACCGCCGGGCCGTCGCCCCATGCCGGATCGCGGGTCAGGCGGATCGGGTTTTCAGGCGTGCCGCGCGCACCGTCCGGAATGATAAATCGCCCGCGATAAGTGACTCCACCTTTGAAAACATAGGTGTGGATAGCGAGTGCCTCGGCCTTGGCGGTGGAGGCAGGATCCCACGGGTGGTGTTTCCACGGGGCCTCCCGGGTTCCCGGGTTCGTGTCGCTGCCGGCCTCATAGTCAATGTAGCGGACGGAGTCGCCGACTTCAAAACGGAACGGCTCGGGTTGATACTCCAGTTCGCCTCCGGGCAGGACTTTGGCATGGGGCTCCTGCCAGGGGAACGCGCCACCGGCAGAAGAGGCCGGGCAGATCAGTGCAAGGAATGCAAGACAGCTGAATAGGGTGAAGCCAAGGAGGGGGCGCAAATTCATGAGCCCTAAAGATGTCAGGACTCGCTTAGCGAAAAAATCGTGCGCCCGTCAACGGCGACGGCGGAATAATGATTCGTGCTGCCGGAAATCGTGACATTTCCGGTGGCGGGAAGCTCGATGGTTTCAGCGTTCAAGCTCCCGGACTTGATTTCCAGGCGAGCCCCGTCGGCCGTGCGAAAGAATGTGCCGGTCGCGCCAGGGAGGAGCACGCACCATCGTCCAACCGGCAGCGGGCGTGCGGGCGCGATGCGGAGTGTCACGCCATCGTAGGAGAGTCCGAGGTACGCATTGGGAATCGCGAGTGCGGACATGGGCCGGAAGTAATGCCCGCCAAACTCTTGGTGGTCCCAATACATCCCCCATTTGCGATAGCGCTCGTCCACGTTGCGAATGATTTTCTCCGCCTCTTCATGCAGGCCGACATAGTAGAGGTGGGCGGCAAAATTCAACTCCACACCCGTCCAGCACGTGTTGGCCTGATCGACCCAGGTGGCCGCGTCAACGTCGTGCAGGAAGGTATCGCCGGGCCACTGGCAGTTGCGCAGGCCTTGATCCGGCTTGTAGTTCATTTCGCAGATGGTGCGCAGGGCGGTTTCAGCGATTTCGGGCCTTACGACGGGCGGCAGGCCCAGCTGACGGGCAACACCCTCGCCGATGATCTGGTCGGCCATGCATCCGAGTTTCGCCGTGGGATTTTCGGGCAAAGTGTCGGAATACAGATCGAAATACCTCCCGTTCCACGTCGTTTGCTCAAGGACGTCCCGGCCCGCCTCGAAGAACGCCTCGTATTCCGAAACAAAATCGGCATCGCCAAGTTGCCGGGCCACATGGAGAGAGAGCAAGACGGCTGCGAGCCATTGCGAGGCGATGTATGGCGCAACGCCAAACATCGGGAAGTTGTCATACGAACACATGACGCCCTCCATGTCCGGCAGGTGGTCGCCGTTCTTGTCCCTCTCCCGTAACACATAGGCGAGAGCACTCTTCACCTGCGGCCAGACGGATTCCAGGTAAGGACGATCCCCGCTCCACAGCGCAGCGCGCAGAGCCATGAAGGCAAACTGCGACGGCATGTCGAGGCGATGCCCGGTGATCTCTCCCGCAGCAGCTACGTAGGAATTCATGGAAATCGAGTGAATCACGCTGCCGTTCGGATTCTGGAATTTTCGCCAGCAATCCACGGTCATCCGATCCAGTTCTGGAAACAAAAGGCTCGTCGCAATCTGACCATACATCGCCACATCGGTCGTGCCGATTCCCGCCCACGACCGCTCAGGGCACAGTCCCTCGAGAATGCCGAACATTTGGGTCTTCGTCAGCCAGGAAGACGTGCGAAACGTGTTGAGCTGCGAGTTGATCTGATCCAGGACGAACGCTGGCAGCGAGCTATCGAAGAAGGTGCGGTGGAACGAAGTCGTCTCTTGGAGCAGGCGTTCTCTCTGGTCCAGCGCATACCGGGCGACGGCTTCCGAGTCTTCGAAGAAGTTTGTGTAGTAATGGCCTTCGAGCCGGTCGTGTCCGTGCGGTTGCGTTAGGTCGACGCCGCTTCCGGTAAGGCGTCCGTAGAGGTTCGGGAAATGCCACGTGAGACAAAACGTGTGCGACATCGCCTCGCCGCGAGACACGAGTGTCGTGGCGCGCGCGATAGTGCAAAAGCAGCGTGGATCAGCTTTGCGGCGACCGGTCACTTTGTCGGTTCCATTTCGCCCATCCGTATCATCGACCTCCGGAAGCGGGAATTCCCGCAGGAGCCGCTCGTAATAGGGATGGTGGTGCTCCCAGCCCATGTAAGCCGTGGAGTCCGCGTGGAAGGAGGCGAGGCACATCGAGCCAGTCGTGGCGGCCTCCGGATCGACCTGCCCCGCCGTCAGGACGACCGCAGAAAAGTCTCCGTCCTCGACGCGCCGGTTCACGTAAATGCGGTCTGGCTGATCGTAGGCGACGGAGTTTCTGGCCACGGCAAGAATCTGGACGTCCACGGGGCGGTCACTCGTCGACCGGATATCGAAATCGAAATACGCGACGGGAAGCGCGGAATCCTTGACGTTGCCCGGGATGAACGGCGACCAAGCGCGAAGCTCAATACGCAGCGGAAGCCCGGCTTGGTCGAACTCAAGACTCGCGAAGGGAAAGGATGCCGTCAGCCGGATGGCGTCAACACCGCTGATCCACGGGAACATATATTGGAACTCGTGCCCCGCCCCCACGGCGGCGACGCTGTGGCTGTCTTCAATCTGGAGCAAAACCAAGCGCGGATTCTCATTTTCCACCCTCACCCGGATCATGAAAAAAAGCATCTGCTTCGGGTTGTGCGGAACGCGATTACCGGGAAAGAGCGGCCAATTGTTGAAGATCGACCAGTTGGCAAATCCTCCGTCCTGGCGGATTTCGAACCAGCCCGCGCCGATGCCGCCAAGGGCCATTCCAGAGCGGGGAAGCTGCAAACGATGCATGAACGTGGTGTGTGGCATATTATTCCTTTGGGTTTAGGTAAGGGATGGGGTGGATGGACTCGTATGCGTGAATGGGGGCGAAGGCGGCGATCGGTCATCGCCAATCACGGCCTTTCCGATCTTCTTAGAGCGAAACGATTTTAGCCCTCGGGATCGAGTGCGCTGCGAATGTCCGGGAGATTGGCATTGCGAAAGTTCAAACCGACCCCGCCAAAACCGCCAACGCGATCTTGTTGAATCCGTTCACAGAACGTTCATCTATCTTGTTTTTGCGGTAGGAGGTTGTTTTCTTGGGTCGGATGCGCCGTTCATTGCTCGTCTCTCTCCCTGTCATCTAAAGAATCGCATCCTGATGCCCACTCAACTTGAATCCCATCAAACCATTCTGTTCATTGGCGACAGCATTACCGAATGCAGTCGCCGTGAACGCGACGTGCCGCTCGGTGCCGGGTACGTTCGCATGTTTGCCGATCTTCTCACCATCCGCGAGCCAGCCAAGCACATCAAGGTCATCAACCAAGGCGTGGCCGGCAACACCGCCGACGATCTAAGAAGCCGCTGGTGTGACCACGTGTTGGTATTTCGCCCGGACTGGC
Organism: uncultured Chthoniobacter sp.; assembly: GCA_964600115.1. Taxonomy (GTDB): domain Bacteria; phylum Verrucomicrobiota; class Verrucomicrobiia; order Chthoniobacterales; family Terrimicrobiaceae; genus QYQL01. The sequence continues at coordinate 45,719 of CAZRIL010000015.1, forward strand.
TGGTCGTGAAGGTCGGCATCAACGACGTGAATCGCTATCTGGTGGAGCCTGCGTCAAATCCCAAGCAATCGCCGGAAAGTTTTGCGGCGATTTACGAGCAGATTATCGCGGCGACCAAGCAGACGCTTCCAAACATTCGGATCGTCATCGTCGGGCCATTTTTCTTGAGCAACGACACTCTCGATCATTCCTATCGGAAGAAGGTTCTTGAACACCTTCCGGTCTATGCAGAGGCAGCGCGCGACACGGCTTCCCGGCATGGCGCTCGCTTTATCGATCTTCAAGCTGCCTTCGACGAACTCATGAAGCATCTTCCTCCCACAGCGTTGGCGGAGGATGCCGTGCATCCCAAACCCGCGGGTGCGCTGTTGATCGCCGAGAAAATCTTCGGGGCGGTGAGCCAATAAATCCGTGAAGGCACACTTCCCAACTCAATCAACAAGCATGCGCCAGGTGATCAAAGTCGTCGGCGTCCAATCATTATGACCACAACACCACCACCGTTCTCGTCTCTCTCTCCGCGTGATTTCGGGGCAAAGGGGGATGGACACACCAAAGACACACGAGCCGTACAGGCCGCGATCGATGCTGCACACGCCCAAGGGGGCGGCACGGTTTTCTTCCCGCCGGGATCCTATGTATGCGGCACGATCCGCTTGCGCAGTCGAGTGGCGATTCACATCGGAGCCGGAGCAAGGCTTCAAGGATCTCATCACGCTGCGGATTACGAATTCATTAAGCCGAAGCTGTGGTCGCGAATGGATACTTTGACTTTCCGGTCTTTCATTTACGGGGAGGATCTCGAAGAAGTGACCCTTTGCGGGGATGGCGAGATCGATGGCGGCGGCAGGTCTCCGGAGTTCTCCATCTCCGCCAATCCCAAGGACAACGACCCGAACCGTCCCTACTGCCTGCACCTGGTCAATTGCAAACGGGTCACCGTGCGTGATCTTCGGCTTCAGAATTCTGCCTTCTGGATGCAGCGTTACCTGGGCTGCGATGATGTCCGCATTACGGGGGTGCGCAATTTCAACCATGCGACGTTTAACAATGACGGCGTCGATATCGACAGCTCCTCGAACGTAACGATTTCGGACTGTATCTTCGACGTCAGCGATGATGCGATCTGCTTTAAGAGCGAGGGCTTGGGCATGACCCGCAACGTCGTCGTGACCAACTGTGTGCTGTCGACGCACTCGTGCGCGATCAAACTCGGGACCGGATCGGTGGGTGGCTTTGAGAATGTGGTGGTCTCCAATTGCGTGATCCGCCCCTCGCAAAGCAAAGAGATGGTGCATGGCCTGATTTTATTGGGCACGGAAGCGCATGAGGGCATCGCCGGCATCGACCTTGGTGCGGTGGATGGCGGATCGCTGCGGCACTGCATCTTCTCCAACATCGTCATGCAGGGCGTGGAGTCGGCTTTCACCCTGCGTTTGGGAAATCGGAACAGCGCGCGGCTTGAAACCACATACGGAGTCTGCGCAGAGAAACCGCTCGATGAACGAACGAGCACTTTGGAGCACATCGTGTTCGACAACATCGATGCGCGCGACCTCGGTCCCTACACGAGCCCGATCACGGGGTTTGAAGGACACCCGATCCGCGACATCACTTTCCGGAATATCACGCTTCGGAACAAGCGCCCACCGAAGCCGGAGGAACAATCAAAGCCCTACGAACACCACCCCCGCGGTTATCCGATCAGCCGTTCCATCGGTCATATTCCGTCGAGCGGACTCTTTTTTGATCACGTCGAGGGAATCACCCTCCAGAACGTTCGCGTCTATCCCGCCGAGGGAGACCTGCGGCCAGCCTACGAGTTTCGGAATGCGAAAGACGTGTTTGTCGACGGGGCCCACACGGCTTGACGGCAAATGAATAAGGCACCAGTTTTCGATCTCGACGGGCATACCGCGCTGATTACCGGCGGCGGCTCCGGCCTGGGCTTGGGCATCGCCCGGTGCATGTCGGCCTGCGGTGCAAAAGTGATCCTCGTCGGACGTGATGCAGCTCGGCTCCGCGATGCGGCGGAGGGAATCGGGGCTTTGGCCACCTGGGAACAGCACGACGTCAGCGACCTAGGGGCGAGCGCAAGCTTTGCCGCGCGGATCGAGTCCCGTCACGGCCCGGTGCACACGCTGGTGAACAACGCGGGCAACCACCTCAAAAAAGTCGCATGGGAAGTCTCAGACGCCGAGTTCCAAGGGGTGCTCGGTGTGCACGTCAACGCCGCATTTGCTCTCAGCCGCGAATTTGGCAGGTCGATGATGGACCGGGGGAATGGTCACATCTTGTTCACCGCTTCGATGGCATCCCTGTTTGGCATCCCGCAAGTGGCTGCCTACTCCGCGGCGAAGGCAGCTCTTCTCGGGCTGGTCCGGTCGCTCGCGGTGGATCTCTCGCCGAGCGGCGTGCGGGTCAATGCAATTGCACCCGGATGGATTGATTCCAACATCATGCGCACGGCCTTGGCGGGCGATCCGGCGCGTGCTCAAAGGATCCTCTCGCGCACCCCGCTGCAACGATTCGGAGAACCGGACGATGTGGGTTGGGCGGCAGCCTATCTTTCGTCACCCGCTGCAAAATTCATCACGGGGGTCTGTTTGCCAGTGGACGGGGGAATATCCATAGGGTTTTAAGAATAGACTCATCAAGCCGTGAAACTTGGACTAGGACTTTACCGCCATCAGCTCGACGACGATCACTTCCGCTTTGCCCGACAAGCGGGATGCACCCATTTGGTCATTCATCTGGTGGACTACTTCCGCGACTCGCGAGAGAACGTCGCGGGGGACCAACCGACCGGCGGCTTGCGCGGATGGGGCCGCGCTGGCGACCCGGACAAGCTGTGGCGTCGCGAGGAACTCGAGAGCATCGCCGGGCGAGCGGCAAGATGGGGACTAACGATCGCCGCAGTGGAGAACTTGGATCCGGCACACTGGCATGATGTCTTGTTGGATGGGCCGCGCCGCGATGCACAACTGGAGTCCGTCTGCGAGATGATCCGCGCATTGGGGGCGGCCGGTATTCCATGTCTCGGCTACAACTTCAGCCTTGCCGGGGTGGCGGGGCGCGTGCGGGGAAACTTCGCCCGCGGCGAAGCGGAGTCTGTCGGGATGAATGGTCCGGTGGATTCTCCGGTGCCCAATGGCATGGTCTGGAACATGGTTTATGACGAGAATGCCGCACCAGGCACGCTTGCCCGGGTATCGCACGCCGAGCTTTGGTGCCGACTGGAGCGGTTTTTGAAGACCTGCCTGCCTGTCGCGGAAAAAGCCGGGGTGAAACTGGCCGCTCACCCGGATGACCCGCCCTTGCCGGAAGTGCGCCAAACCCCGAGGTTGGTCTATCAGCCATCGCTCTATCAAAAGCTGCTAGACATCGATCCGAGCCCGTCCAACCAGCTTGAGTTTTGCATCGGCAGCATTGCCGAGATGACCGAAGGCAACGTCTATGACGCCGTGGAGCGATACAGCCGGCAGGGTCGGATCGCGTACGTCCATTTCCGGAACGTCCGGGAAAAGGTGCCCTATTATAAGGAGACTTTCATCGACGACGGCGACGTCGATATGAAGCGGGTCGTGCGCATTCTCCGGGAGAACGGGTTCGACGGGGTGCTGATCCCGGATCATGCTCCGCAGATGACCTGCGCCGCTCCCTGGCATGCCGGGATGTCCTTCGCGCTGGGCTACATGCGTGCTCTGATCTGAGTTGATTGGCCCTGATTGCTCCCCTCTCAAAGTGTAACTGCCAGAACGACCCAAAAAGGCGTTGCATCGCGGAGCGGAGAATGATCGCGCGCAGTTCCTTCCCGGAATCCGGGTTGATCCATTGCAGTGCTGAAATGGTTTCGCTCGTGCTCAAGAGGGTCTCTGTTTCTAGTGACGGTGCAACATCGCGCGTTTTCGGATTCGATGGGCGACTTGGCGCGGAAGGACCATTAATCCCTTTTCCGGGCTCAGAATATCGACCACCGGAGCAATTGAACGGTTTCAACGGCTTAGCCAATGACAGCTTGAATCGGAGTTCTTAAATCTCAATCGAAATGTCCACACGCCAGATGAATCGCTCGCTTCCGTCACAGCACGCGGCCTTTGTCTGGCCAGACGACGGCGCGCCCTTTCGAAATCAGTTTGTGAGGTTTGAACGGGACGTGGTGCTGGAACGCGTGCCCGGGGAATTCCCGCTTCATCTGTTTGCGGATACCCGATACCGTCTCTTAGTCAATTCCAACTTTGTTTCCACAGGGCCCGGTCGGTTCGTGACGCAGTTTCCGGAGTTCGATAGCCACGACATCGCCTCCTTCTTTCGACCTGGAAAGAATATCATCTCCGTGGAGGTGAACTTTTTTGGCGCGTCATCTTATCAGAGCATGCCGGACGGGCAGCCGGGCTTCATCGCGTGGGGAGGTGTTGGCGACGTCGACTGTGCGACTCCGGGAGAATGGCGAGCCTATCGTCTTGATGCTTGGAGGTCGGACGCCCCTCTTTACAGCTTTGCGCAGAACCCGGTCGAAATCTGCGACACGAGGATTTCCGATGGCGGGCAACTCTCGTCGCTTGCGATGTTGACTGGCGACCGGGCACCTTGGGGGAAACTAAGGCCCTACAGTGGAGCGCCCCTTTCCCTGAACGCCCATCGACCCAAGCGAATCGAACTCGCGGGGCGCTTGGCGGAAACCGAGCGGGTGGTCGGCTTTATGCTGCACGATCCCGGCGCGATCGGAGCAGGCGCAGATGGACGAACGCGGCCTTGGTCCGCCTGCGTTTCTTGGCTCTACTCCCCAAAACCCCAGCAAGTTCCGTTGAGTTGCTTCTGGAGTGATTTTTTCTGCAACGGATCCATGGTGTCCATCAATACAGATACCCTCAGAGGCAATCACGGCTACTGCACACTGGAGCTCGAGAGGGGTTGGAACCAGATCGTTGCATCGATAGAAGTTCTGACCGAATACTGGGCCTATCTTCTGGGACTGCCGATCGAGAGCGGCGTCACGATGCATGGCCGCCGCGACCGCGCCTGCGAATTTCCCATCTCCGTGGCTCCCGTCGGTCCGCGAGAATCTCTTGTGCTGCCCGCGCCCGACGCCGATGAAGCCCCCGAGGGGTGGACGCTCCAGGATGGGAACCCCGCGCTGATCACCCCCGCCCGGATGGTCGCGTGGGACGTTCCTGCGGCCGACGCGATCCGGGGAATCGATCCGCGATCTCTCTCGGAGGTTTCCGTGATCGAGTCACCTGCAGCGACGTGGTGTTTTTCGTTTGCCGGAGAGTTTTTGGGGCACATCGTGGTTGATGTCGAAGCGCCGGCCAACACGATCCTGGACATCGCGTGCGATGATTGGCAGGGGGCGCATGGCGGCGTGGCCCTCTATCAGTCAAGCCCTTTCACAGACGCCGCTGACCGCTTTATTCTTCGCGGGGGCCGACAGAGGGTCGAGCTGTTCCACCCCCGGGGAGGCAAGCTCATTCAAGTCACCATGCGCGGCGAAGCGGACTCGAAGTTGATCCTGCACGATATCTTTGTCAGGTCGCGACACTCCCTCCCGGAGGATGAGACGCAGTTCGCTTGCGACCTCCCGAGTCTAGAATGGGTGTGGCCGGTGGCGCTGCGCACCTTGAACAAGTCCACTGACGACGTGTTTTCGGATTCTCCTTGGCGGGAGCGGAGCAGTTACATCGGTGATTCTTACGTGAACATCCACCTCATGGCGTTGCTCACCGGGGATTTACGAACGGCCCGCCGGACCCTTCGCCTGTTCGCCCAGGCCCAGCTTCCCAACGGGCAGCTCCCCTGTTGTGTCCCCTCGTGGCTGAACCGACCGCATGAAGACTTTTCGTTGATTTGGATGCTCGCCATTCATGATTACTGGGCGATGACCGGAGATGTGACACTGCTGGAAGAGGTGTGGCCGACCGTGAAAAAAATCTGGGCGAGCACCTCTTGGGACCCCCACCCCTCGGGTCTCTGGAACGCCAGAAAAACGCATCTGTTCATCGACTGGGGCGTGATGGCAGCCGAGAGGAGCGGGATGGGAGTCGGATCTCTCAACGCATTCCGTTTCGGGGCCGCCAAAGCTTGCGAACGCATGGCGGCAGCGCTGGGCCGAAAAGACGATGCCGCATCTTTCGCCGAGGCGGCCTCCGCCGTCGAGGATGCCATGATGCGCCTGCTTTGGGACGAAGATATCGGTTCGCTTCGGGCGTCGCTCGACACGGTTTCTCCTGCGCTTCACGCCAACGTTCTGGCGCTCACATTTGGGATCGGCAATGTGGAGCGCCGCCAGCGGATTATCGAATACCTCGACCCGCTGCTTCGCGAGAATTTGGCTGTAGGCCTTCGAAAGGGAAACGCGAGGAAGGAATCCGAAGGTCATCTCGAACTCTATTTCATGCACTACGCCCTGCCCGCGCTCGCCTGCCATGGTCGAGCGGATCTTGCCGAGGATCTCATCGCGAGGCATTTCGAGTTCCTCAGCCGCATCGGAAACGATACGCTCCCGGAATGTTTCTGCCGCGCGGAGAAGGTGGAGGGAAGCCGTTGCCATAGCTGGAGCGGGGCTGCTGCCATTTATGCCGCGCGGTTCGTCCTCGGCGTTCGACAGATCGAACCGGGGAATCCTCGCCGGTTGATTTGCGATCCGATCATCCACGGCATCACCCGCGCCTCCGGACGCATTGCCCATCTGGATGGTTGGATCGAGATTTCTTGGGAGAGACACGGCGGCGAGTTCTTGATCTCGGCCGAGGTCCCAGAAGGGATCACTCTCGCAACGAGAGAATCTTGCCCGGCGCGCGCGCAGGACCACGCCGCCAGCTTCGCATGATTTGTAGTGGCGGATCTCTGGGTCGGCAGCCGTGCGTTCCTTGAAGCCACACTAACGGGGTCTTCGCGTCCGCCGTCAGCGCGTCCGGCTTACTGACAAGTGGCAACGGGCTCGGTGGGCGGGCGGACGGTTTCGCCTTCGTGCCAACTTGAAGAGATGAGGAGGGAAATCGGCTCATTTGTTGTCCCTCGCTCGCGTGCTCTGATCAGTTGGTCCAAGAGTTGAATGCTGTGTTGCGCAACCTTGCCCATGTTTTGAACGACTCCGGCGAACGTACCTCGTTTATCCACATGGAGCGAAGCAAACGCGGTGTTCTTCGGAATGCGCACTCCGTGGCTCCTGAGAAGCCAATAGTATTTTCCACTAAATCCCACAACCGCGTCCGGCTTCCAACGATCGTACCAACGCAAAAACTTGCTGGTCTCGGTGAAGTTCCCCGCATAAACCGGGAGTCGATCCTTTCGAGGCAGATAGCTGTTCTCAAGAGAGACGGCAGCCCCGAACCGCGCGTCGTCGTCTTCCATCGGCACATCGTGCTTCCCAACCGCAAAACCGATCCGGCTATACCCTCTCGCCCGCAACTGCGTGAAGACGAGTTTGATGGACTGAAACACGTTCAGTCTCACCGTGTGAAACGGGTGGAGCGAGTGGAACCGCGCACATTGAACAACAGAAAACTCGCTCCAATCGAACTTCTTCAGAAAGGACTGCCCATCCATGCTCCCAGTGATAACAATTCCGAGCGCTGAGCGCTGATACAACTCCCGGAATAACGTTTTCGGATTGCTCTCGTTCGTAAGGTTATAAATCTGCGGCGAGTAACCAAGCTTGATGGCCTCGGCAGCCAAATCCGCAGCGTAACTGGAACGCTCCTGCGAGTTTCCCAACATGCTCGGAAAGCTGAATATGGCAAGCGTCGCATCGCCCACCGCGGAGGCCGAACGGAACTTCTTGCTGGCCAGCGAAGCCAACAGCGGGTTGGCACGATATCCCATTTCGTCGGCAATGGCCCGAATCCGGTCTGCCGTCACTCTCGGAATCGACTTTCCCCTCAGCGCCATCGAGACCGTCGCCACGGACACTTCCGCTCTTGTCGCAATATCTCTGAGACTCACACGATCCATACGCCATTTCTAGTCAGTCAACAGTCCTGTTGCAACATGCATTTAACGGATTTACAACATCTCCTCGCCTACCAAAACGCCGGGCTGGTATATGGCAGGGATCACTTCGAACGCGATTTTCCGACGAGCGACTATGAAATCCATCCCCTCTTCGCCCTACGGCAGGTTTGTGCCAGAACTCGGCTGTTACGAGATCACTTCCGAACCGCCACGAAAATGGCGCAACATTCACTACAACGCGTGGGGACCGGAGGAATACTATGCCGAGGTGACCCATATCGGAGACGGGATGTCCCGTTACAAAGATGCCGACGGAAACACGGTCACTGTCATCGGCTACGATGCGAAATACCTCTATATCCGGGACGATGAAACGCACGAGACGTTTTGCCCGGCTGGAATCCCTGTTCCACGAGATGTTAGCAACCGCTCGATCCGCATTCACCCCTCAAAAACAGAAATTGCATCCGAGTGCCTCGGCCTCGCAGTGGAAGCGCGCTATTTCGTGCCACGTTCGGAACTCGCAGAATGCTGGACGCTGCGCGTCGAGAACCGGACTGAGCGGGCGCGGACGGTTTCCGTGTTCGCTTACGCGATGTTCCAGCTCACCGGATTTGACAAAGAAGGAAAAGGATTTTGGAAGGATAACTTCTCCGAGATTCACCAGGATTTCGGCGGCGTATTAGTCACCAATCGCCTGCATGGACTCTCCCATGCGCGTCGCCACGGATTCATCCTCGCGCTGGAAAACTTCCGGGGAGCGAGCGGGTATAGGGATCAGTTCACTTCAGCCGACTACGGATATGGAGCACCCAAGATTCTGCGAGGATGGAACTGCGAAAACGCTGGTGACTACGGCGCGGATTGCGCGGGGATCATTCAGGTAACGCTCCGCATCCCTCCCCTCGGCCGGGGCCGCGCGGATTTCGTCATGGGCCCGTGCGCGAGCAAAGAGGAGGTCGCGGAATTGAGGATGCGTCTTACTGCGTCCCGGGTAGATCATCTGGCCCAGGAGCAAGCCAAGATCGAGGAAGCCCGCGCGGGAGCCTTCGAGGTCGACACGGGAGGCGCTAATGCCGCTCGAGACGCATTGATCAACATCTTCGTCAAAAAGCAAATCTACTCATACTTGGTGGACAAGAGCGGCGTCCGAGACAATCTCCAGAACGACAACGCCGTCGTCCTTTTCGACCCGCCGCTTGCCCGGTCCAATATCCTCAGAGTCCTTTCCGTACAGAAGCCCGACGGATCAAGTCTTCATTCGTGGCGTCCTTTCAACCGGCATCACTACTCCGATAAACCGGCTTGGTCGCTGCAAACCGTCCCTTGGTATATCAAAGAAACGGGTGACTTCGGCATTCTCGACGAAGTTGTTCCGTTCTTCGAATCGGACGAGAGCGGCACAGTGCTGGAGCATCTCAAGCGCTCGTTCCGGCATCTCGCGGGCGACCTCGGCGCGAGAGGGCTTTGCCTCCAGCACCATGCTGACTGGAATGATGCACTGGAGCCTTCCGCAATGACCGGCGAACGGGAAAGCGTCATGGTCAGCCAACAACTCTGCGCGGGGCTGATCGAGATGGCGGCTCTCGCCCGTGAGCTGAGTGATGAGACATTGGAGGGTGAGTGCATGCAACTGCACCGCGACATGGCCGCAAGAATCGTCTCCGTCGCGTGGGACGGCGAGTGGTTCACTCGAACGATTTGTGAGGACGGTTATGCCCTCGGTTCTTCGAGGGCGGACCAAGCAAAAATCTTCGTGAACACCCAGAGCTGGGCCGTATTGGGACAAGTCGCCGATGCCGCGATGCTCCGAACCTGCATGCGGTCCGTGGACGTGCACCTCACGAAGCCCGAGGGCATCCCCATTTGTGACCCGCCTTGCTCGAAATTCGACGAGCGCATCGGGCGATTTACCACCGTGATGCCCTACCACATCGAGAACGGCGGCTGTTACAATCATGCGGCCGGTTTCAAAACGGTGGCCGATTGTATGCTGGGTCGCGCGGAAGAAGCCTGGCAAACATTTGTCAAGGTTGCGCCCGATAACCCGGAGAATCCAATCACCCGATCATGGGTCGAACCGTTTTCGTTCACGAATTTCTACACGAGGATACCGGCCATCAAGGGACGCTCGGGCTACGCATGGCGGACCGGCACCGCCGCATGGTTCACCGTCGCGTTGGTCGAATGGATTCTGGGTGCAAGGCGCAGCTACCGCGGTCTGCAGATCGATCCATGCCTCTCATCCTCGGTGCCGAGGGCGAAGGTGAAGCGCGCGTTTCGCGGCGCGGTCTATCACATCGAGATTGATAACCGCGATGGCCGTTGCTGCGGCGCAAGGAGCGTGACGGTGGACGGCAAACCCATGGAGGGAAATGTCGTGCCACACGCGGGCCCCGGGGATCATCACGTTCAAGTAATCATCTGATGTTTGCTGCAACCATCGAGCAATCGATCTGCTTTCGACCCCGGCAATCCCAGGCCTTTCGTTTGATTATCGCGGGATGACGTTTTGACCTTTTTCCTCCATTATGCAACGCTTAGAACTCAGCTCGAATCCTTCAAAAAAGTTGTCTTTCCCATTTCCTTCCCACTTCGTCTGGGGCGCATCCACGTCCGCATATCAGATCGAGGGTTCCATCGACGCCGATGGCAAGGGCCCTCAAGTTTGGGACGACTTCGTCGGGCGTCCGGGACGCATTGCCAATGCGGAAACGGGTGAGGTGGCTTGTGATCACTATCGCCTCTGGCGGGAGGACGTAGGACTGATGCGTGAGATCGGTCTCCAAGGATATCGCATGTCGATTTCCTGGTCGCGCGTGATTCCTCAGGGAACCGGAGCACCGAACCCGGCCGGGCTCGATTTCTATGAGCGGCTGGTGGACGCACTGCTGGACGCGGGCATCCAACCCTGGGTCACGCTCTATCACTGGGACACTCCGCAGGCACTCTATGATCGGGGACATTGGCTGAACCCCGATATGCCCAAGTGGTTCGGCGACTATGCCACGCTCATGGCGGGTCGTCTGGGTGACCGCGTGAAGCATTGGATCACGCTAAATGAGCCACAGTGTTTCGTGCAACTGGCGCTTTGCGAAGGGGTGCTGGCACCGGGCGACAAACTCTCCGACCGTGCGGCTTTGCTCGCGTGGAAGCATGCGTTGCTCGCTCACGGCACCGGCGTGGACGCCCTCCGCGCCGCAGCACCGCGTCCGTTGCAGGTGGGCTGCGCCCCGACGGGCCGTGAACGCATCCCATTAACGGAGTCCCCCGAAAACGTGGCGGCGGCGCGCACCGCCTACTGGGCCCTCGACCGCGATCTGTGGAGTCTCCCGATGTGGTGCGAACCGATGCTGCGTGGATGTTGGCCGGAAGGAGCGGAGAAACTCTATGGAGCCGCACTGCCGTCGCTGACCGAGGCGGAAGGGCGGATCATCGCGCGGCCGTTGGATTTTCTAGGCTACAATTCGTACTCTGGCGCGTTCGTGCGGGCCGCTGCCGACAAGCCCGATGGTTTTGAGGTTCTCCCCCATGCTCCAGGCGCCGAACAGGCCAGCCTGCCGTGGCTTCTTCGCTACGACGATTGCCTGTACTGGGCGGCACGCTTTCATACGGAGCGCTATCCCGGTATGCCATTTGTCATCACTGAAAATGGAATGTCGTTGACGGATTTCGTTTCTCGCGACGGAAAAGTGCATGACGAGGCGAGGATCGATTGGACGGCTGGCTACCTTCGCGGACTGCGCCGCGCCGCAGCGGAAGGCGTTTCACTCGGCGGTTACTTCCACTGGTCGCTCATGGACAACTTTGAATGGGCGGAGGGATTTCGCGCGAGGTTTGGACTCATCCACGTGGACTTCGCCTCGCAGAAACGCACGCTCAAGGAATCCGCCCATTGGTATCGCCGCGTGATCGAGGCTCACGGTGCGGGCGATGTGCTTTGAGCGCAAGCCTCGCCGACAACAAACTCAGCCAATTGCCCTCTGTCGAATTTCGCGCGGCGCCATTCCTTTGCAATGGCGGAGGGCACGGTGAACATTCGACAGATTATCGAATCCGGTCTCGTCAGCGATCTCAGCCACACTCAAATCGGTTTCCCGTAGATCTGCGTGCCAGACTCCGCGACTTCTCGTCTACAGCACGCCACTTCTGTCGTCGGTCCGGCGGCGGAGGATGATTTCAATGCCGGGCTGGAGGCCAGCGCGCGGGGCGTGGAGGCTCCATTTCTGTCCAGCCTCAAGAATCTTTTTGGCAACCAAGTAAAAATCGACGACGGTAAGTTCAGCTGGACGTCACAAGGCGACTATGAGCAACAAAGCAACGATCAACGGCAAAAGACTCGATCCCAATTCCTCCGAAGCCAAGAGGCTCTTGGAGCAGTGGGACGAGGAGTATCAGATGCCCAAGACGAGATCGGCTTGGATGCGGCGTCACAACGTTCCGCCGCCGCCGAGACCGCAGCCGTCGCGATAGGCCGCAAGCCGCTCTTCCACGAGCAATACACGCCCGGCACGGCCACGGCCGTCGCGAGGGCTTTGCGCGACTCTTCGCCAGGCGACGTGGAAGTGCGCGCCGATGGCGGAAACGTCTTCGCATGGACCCCCGCCGTGCTTGCGCGGCCGTTTGAGGAAATCGCGGCCGACATCCGCGCCGGGCGCGGCGGCGAGATGCTGGGTTACGGAGCTGACCGGATGGGGCTGGGGGGAGGGTGAAGCCAAGCTGGTTGAAGAGGGGTTGGTGGACTTTCTCGGGCATGAGCGCCATCTACACTGTCTCGGGTTAACAGTTTCAACGAACAATCAGTCTCCCCCGCTGCTGCGTCGGGATATATTTTCCCTGTTTTCAAGTCCCCCCTCGTTAAAGTCCACCACAGCCATGGAGATGGATTGTCCACATCCGCCTTGCACTCGCAGGAGTGTTTTGAACCGCCCCAGTGCCATGCCCGCTTGCTCCCGCGTGTTTGATGTTTCCGGATGCGCGGCACCGGTCACGGGCGGCGCGCGCGGAATCGGCGCGGCCATCGCGGCTGCGCTGGCAGAGGCGGGGGTGCGGGTGGTTGTGAACCAGAGAAGGCAGCCCGGCGAGACCAACGCCGCGGGCGGCTGCGCCGTGTGCGTCCGGGCGGATATTGGGGAACCAAGTGCCCATCAACAGGCCCGTGTGAACTGGCAGATCGCATTCGGATTGATCCAACGCGCGGCACCGGGAAGGCTCGCGAGCGGCTGGGGACAGATACTCACCGTCGGGTCCGTCCAGGAGGCGAAGCCGCATCCGGAAATAGCTCTGGCCAAGCAGTTCGCATCCTGCGGGGTCACGGTGAACAATCCGTCCTCGGGGGTGATAGACACCCCGCGATTCCGTCCCCGCATCGGGGACCCCGCAGAATGCGCTGGAGCCGCGGGAACCAGTGGAATGCGTCTGCCTTGGTCCGCCAGAAACGGGGTATGTCGAGGAGCGATACGGCACTGCGAACTCTTCCGAAGAAGGCGGCCACGCTCGGGAAAGCCATGAGCGGGTGCCGGATTGCCTGTCTTCTCGGCGTCCTCGCCGTTTTCGCCTTGTGCACGGCCGGGAGGTTGCAAGCGGGTGGCGGGCCGTCCGGCATCGTCGTCTTGTATAACCCCAACGACCCGGTCGCGGTGACGATTGCCGCGCGTTATCAGCAGCGTCGCGGCATTCCCGAGCGGAACATGGTGCCGTTTTCGTTCCCCGCATCGTTTACCCGCACCACCGGTTGGGATTTCATTTTCTGGCTGCGGACCACTCTCGCGCAGCGCGGGATCGCGGGCCAGGTTCAGGGCATTGCCCTTGCGGGTATCACCCCGCTCGCCTCCGGGCAATCGACCGCAACCGGATTCTCGCTTCAATCCTTCCTTTATCTGTCGCCGAATTACGGGGAGTCCACCTTTCCCGTACTCTATGCCTTCAATAACCGCGCCTACCCGGACCCAGCCGGCAGCGGCACGTCCACCATTGCCACCAAATCGATTGGTGGCCGGACGTTTTCGGGGGAGACCTACTGGCCGACGGCGGCGCTGGGATTTCCGGGAAAGAGTGGCAATAGTCCGCGCGAGGTGCTCTCGTTCATCGATCGTTGGGCGACTCGCGACGGGACGAAGGCGCAGGGGAGCATCTATTGGGTGCTGAACGCCGACATCCGCAGCAACATGCGGGACGAGCAGATCAGCGACGTGGCCCCGGCGTGGCGGGCGCGGGGCATTCCCTTCGCGGTGCTCGGCGACCCTGCGACATCCAACAACATCTGGGTGAGCAACCGGCCCGATGTAGCGGGCGGGGTCGTCGGGGCTGCAATCATCCCGGCACCCCTCGCCGGGAACACTTTTTTGCCCGGTTCCTGGGTGGATCATGTGACCAGCGGCGGCGGTGGGCTCAACGGGTTTTCCCCGTCCCATACCCGTTGCTCGGAATGGCTGCGGGTGGGGGCGGACGGTAGTTCCGGAGCCGTGAACGAGCCGGGCGCAATCACGTCAAAGTTTCCCCATGCCCACATTCACACGCACATCCGCGCGGGGGCCTCGATGGCGGAAGCGTATTGGCTCTCGACCCGATCGCCGGCGGAGGTGATTTGTCTCACCGACCCGCTGCTCCAGCCATGGGCGGATTTGCCGGTCGTGACTCTCGCGGCGCCCGCTGAGGGAGCCACGGTGAGTGGGATGCTGCCGATCTCGGTTTCCGCCGTGCCTACGGGAGGAAAGACGCTGGAGCCTTTGCTCGACCTTTTCGTGGATGGGCGACGGGTGGATATCGGCGCGCCGGGTGAAAGTGTCGTCGCCTCGCGCACGGGCACGGGATTTCTGTTAAACACGGCCACCCTCAGCGACGGATGGCACGAACTGCGGGTGGCGGCTTATAATGCGGACCCGGTACGATCCCAACGCGAGGCGCGCGTCACCTTACGGGTGAACAACGCCGGCGAATCCATCACTCTCGCAGGCCCCGCGACGCTCAATCCCGATGCGGCAGCCTCCTTCACCGTCACCCCGGCAAATTTGAGTGGAGTCACCAGCGTCACGCTCCAAAGCAACGGACGCGTCCTGCAAACCACGCCAGCGACCATCCCGGTCACCGGCGGAGCAGTCACGGTCAACGCGAGCCAAGCGCCGCTGGATGGGGAATGGATGGTGCAGGCCGTCGCCTCCAAGGCGAATGGCCAGCAGGTTTGGAGCGCGCCATTTTCCTCGAGCATCGTCTGGCCCGCCCAATCGGCCGCGTCGCCGAGTCCCTCGCTGGGGCCGCTCGGTGCCAGCGTGCGGTATTTTGCCGACACGACGGGCAACTTCTCGTGGGACGCATCGTCTCCGACTGCCGTCTCGTCGATTTCAGCCAATGCGACAAACGGGCTGGCGGTCACGGCCACGAATGTGCCGGGAGTCACCATTACCGATTACACCAAAAACCCCGGGTTTGAACTGAACTGTTGGTTTTTCGCCCCGACCGACGATTGGTATGAAGTGGGATACGACTTCGGCAACGGAGCATTCAGCACGGGCCGTGAGTGTACGATTGGCGGCGTGGCCGTTCCTGAACAGGACTTTGTCTTTGGCCCGCGTCGGCTCGCGCCCGGGTGGCATTTGCTGCGTCTTCGTTCGCGAGTCACCAGCGCGAGCTTCAGCCAGTGGCGGATCCGAGTGCGCGGCGGAGCCAGCCAGGATTTCGCAATCCTGCGCCCAGGCGACATCGCGAATCCCGGCACGGGCAATCCCGTGGATGCGCCGTCCATCGCTTCCATTGGTGCAGGAGCGAGTCCAGTCACCACGACGAGCACCTCGCTCACCGCGAATGCGACCATCGGCGGCGGGACTCCCGCCGAACTGGCTGCTCTCACCTATCATTGGATGGCGAATGGGCCGGGTGCCGTCACGTTCTCGGCGACTGGCACCAATGCGGCGCGCACGACTACGGCTACTTTCACCGAGGTGGGCGACTACACCGTGGTCGTGCGGGTTGTTGGCCCGGCCGGTGCGGCACAGCTCAGTCGGACTCTTACTGTGGCCTCCACTCCCGGCACCTTGGTGGTGGATCGTGGCGGAGTGACCTCGATCCTGCGTGGTGAATCCTTCCCGGTCGCGGCGTTCACCCGCAACCAATTCGGGACCATCATTCCCGTGACCCCCGCCGTCGCAGGTCTTCCCACCGTGCAGTGGTCCAGCAATGATCCCGAGGGTAGCTTCACCGTTGTTGGTACGAGTGGCGAGCGCGCTCTGTTCCGCTCCCTCAACACGTCCGGCGCAGCGCGCAGCGTCACTCTCACGGCGAGGGGGGTTAATGGGCGCACGGGCTCCGCAACGACCACCTTTTCCGTGAAACCCGACTCGCCGGTGGTTCAGAGCCATGCTTTGGGTTGCGATGCATCCTGGAGCGGCAGCGACCTCGTGCTGACCGCGAGGTTTACCGATCCGGATGACGCGACTTTGGAGCGTTACCTGTCGTTTGTTTGGTCCGTTGTCGGCAGCCCACCGGGGCACAGCTTGCAGCTGGGCGAGAATGGCTATCGTCGCATGGTTGTCCGTCCGTCGGGCCCTGGAATGTATTCGGTGCAGGTCACGGCTCAAGATGGGGCCGGCCCCCCTCTCGCAGCGACTTACAGCTTCACCGTGCAGGCGAACGGACAGGTTCTCGCTGCACCGAACGTGCTTAATCCCCTGAGCACCATGACCAAAGCGGGAGAAACCATTACTTTCAACGGCACAGTCTCGGGAGGAATCGGCGGGACGGTGACGACCCAATGGCAGACGAGTATCGACGGTGGAGCCACGTGGTCGGACATTGCCGGAGCCACCAATGCCACCTATCGGTTCGGGCCGGTTGCGTCGTCCGATGCCGGGAGGCGTTTCCGCCAAGTGGCGACCATGGGCTCGTTCGTCACGACTAGCGCGGCGGCAACGTTGTCGGTGGACTCCTCGGAGGCCACGCTCGGTTTTGCTGACCCGAGCAACATCACCATCGACGAGGCAGCCGGCACGATCAACGTGGTCGTGCGCCGCTCCGGGCTCCAGACGGGCGCCGTTTCGGCAACCGCAATGCTCTATGCAGTCTCGGCACAGCTTGGCACGAACTACCGCGGGCTCGATGGAGGCCGCCAGACATCCCGCACAGTTTCGTGGGCGGACGGTGATATGAGCGATCGTGTCCTCACCTTGCCGATCATCGACAACGCGGTTATCGACGGCGCCAACAGTCAGGGCACCACGAATTTCAGCCTTTGGCTCCAGTTTCCCACTGGCGGTGCGAGGATCGCCACGATTTACTCGAGAACCTTTACTATTGTGGACAACGACAACCCCGGGAGAGCCTCTTTCGTGGGGACCGGAGGCACAAGTGTCTCATCAACTGTGATCGAGGGTGGAAATGCCACCCTCACCGTCCGGCGTTCCGGGCTTCGCGTCGGCACGCTCAGCGTCGGTTACCAAACGGATGCGCGGGTCTCCGGCGTCACAACTACGGCCGCTCGCGATGTCGATTACGTGCCGACGAGCGGCACCTTGACTTGGCCGAACGGCGATGGATCTGACCGAACCATTACCATTCCGGTGCCGGATAACGGGACTTTCCGCGGCGACCGAACGTTCTCGGTTGGGCTCACGGGAACGGCGTCTCTCCTCAGCAGTCCGACCACCGCCGTCGTCACTATCCAGGACCAGCCCTTCCAGCGCTGGCAGAGCCGATGGTGGCCTGAGGTGGTCCCCAACATCATTTCCGAGAGTGGATCTTTTGCCACGCACACGGCGGCCACCCTCGCCCTTGGCCCCGTCGTGCTCTATCGGCTGAACGAAACCAGCGGAACGACCGTCAGCGGGATCGACGGATCGGGCAGCGTCATCTCCACGGGCACGCTCACGAATCCCTACACCCTCGGCACGCCGGGGCCCCGTCCAGGAGAATGGCCAGGCTTCGAGACGACGAACAGCGCGCTCACCCTCACCGCCTCGGGATCCACTGGTTCGCCGGCGGAGTACTCGTCCGGCGGCTTTGTTCATGTCGGGACCGCCGGTGGCATCGGATCCCGCCTGGCCTCGGGGTTCACGATCAGCGCGTTCGTCAAGACCGCCGAGACCAATCGGTTTATGACTATCGTGCGCGGGCAGCGATCTGGAAATAACTCGATCCTCGCCTTGATGGTCAACACATCTCCTACCAATACGTCGGTGCTTGCCCCGAATCACTTGCGGCTTTATGTGCGCCCCGAGGGCGGCGCAGGTCAGGCCGACTTTTCCGTATCTTTGGCCGGCCGCCGCACTGGCAGCCTCTGTGACGGCCAATGGCACCATATCGCGGTCACAATGCCGCCATTTACGGGCTACGATACTTACACTAAAGCCTATGACGTGCCCACATTCTACTTCGACGGCGAGCCCATCTCTCGTAACGAAGTTCGCGGGGTGGAGTCGATCTATCTGAACCACACGTTTGCCGACTTCTCGGACCACGGCGTGCGAATCGGCGCGGGCGGCGCGGCGACCCCAAATCGCTTTTTTGCGGGATCCCTTGATGAAGTCGCCTTTTTCCCCCATCCACTGAGTGCCCAAGAGATCGCGCAGATTGCCGCCGCTGGCCCGCAGGCTTTGCCGCCTGCCTACACCTCACCGACGGCCGACCCGAATGAAGACGGCGTGAATAACCTGCTCAGCTATGCTTTTGGCCTGAGCCCGTTTGACTCCAGCAGCGCGAGCCTGCCCGTGGCGGATCTTGATGCGAACTATCTCTCTTTAAGCTTTTTCCGTGCCCGGGATGCCGCCGACCTCCGTTATCGCGTGCTGGCCAGTGAAGACCTCATCTCGTGGGTTCCGATCTGGTCCAGCGTGGATCATCCCTACGCCGGCAGTGATGTCCGGACCGTCGAAACGGTCATTGATCCTGTGCCCATCAACGGCGTGCCGCGCCGGTTTCTCAAGCTTGAAGTCAATCGACAGTAGTTTCAGCGTGGAGGTCGTCTAGCCCCAATACTGTTCATTTAAGTGATTTTTGGTGAATGGGTTGTATCGATCTTCGCATGGT
>CAZRIL010000016.1:0-61590 GCA_964600115.1 uncultured Chthoniobacter sp.
TCAACTATGTGGATGAAAACCGCATCGGCGACCACATCTGCTACTACAGCGATCTACGCAAGATGCGCGCCCATTTCCCAACTTGGGACATCACCGTCCCGCTGGAGGAGACGATCCGCCAGATCGTCGAGGCCTGGCGCTCACGCCTTGCCTGAGAGCGTAAACAGAATACCGGTCCGCCAGAAATGCCCCATCCCTCCCTGCCTTCGGGCTACCCCCGCATCAGGATGGTGAAGAGTTTTCACGAATTGGCAACGACGGCATTTACCAACGGGGTCAATGCCCTCTGCTGGCCCCGCGTTTTGCCGGGGAATTTCGGCGAAGTGGTGGGGCATCTGGGCAGCGGCGAAGGGATTGACACGATTGAAGAGAAGCGACTGCTTAACCTTCCGGTAAGTGCCGGGGGACGGACCGCCATCGACATCATGCTCGAAGACCTTCGGTTGTTACGGGAACTCGACCGGGATCCCGCACTCAATTGCATCCATGGCTACCTTCGGGATGAGGCTCCGGGACCGGTGCCCACCGACGTTTTTTCATTTCACGCGGACAGCGCTCCGGCGGAAGCGGACACATGGCTGTGCACCTACCACGGGCCGGCGAGCGAGGGCCTGCGCAACGATGAGGCAGTCAGGCGGGTGGATGTCCCGGAAACCCGCGCGGAGCTGCTGAGACTATTCGGCGGGGAAAATGACGCCGAATTTCTAGAGTTCCTGAATGAGCACAGCTACGACCTCCACTACTCGCCGCTTCCGCATTCGCAGCCGTTTTCGTTCGGCGTGGGCAACCTCTGGCGCATCGCTGTGGACTGGCCCGGCAGTCCTGTCCCGCCATGCCTTCACCGCGCTCCCGAAACCCTCCCCGGTCAGTCGCGGTTGCTGCTGATCTGCTGAAAAAACGCTTCATGGGGTCACTCCTGCGTCCTTTTCTTCCCCGGATCTTTATGCATTTGCCCGGTTTTCGGATTTCGGAGCCGTTGACGGGCGGTGGATGGCCCGCTAGGGTCTCTCCTTCCGCCTGATGACGATTCTTGACCGATACATTCTCAAAAAGTTTGCGACGCCGTTCCTGTATTGTTTTCTGGGATTCATCGGGATCTGGTTCATTTTTGATCTGAGCGACAATCTTCCGGATTTCATCCAAGGGCGGGCGAGCTTCGAGGTGCTTCTGGAGTATTACGGATCGCAGATTCCCCAGCTTGTTGTTGTCTGTCTTCCGATCGGCCTGCTGCTGGGTCTGCTGTATTCGCTCACGGCGATGTCGCGTTCGAATGAAATTATCTCTATGCTTGGCGCGGGCCTCAGCGTAACGAGGATTCTCGTTCCGCTGATCGCTGTCGGGATTCTCCTCTCCGCGGTGACTGCATTCTTTAATTTTTCGGGAGCCCCTCATGCCGCGGCGGCAAAAAAGCAAATGGTCCGGGATATCAAGCGGGGGGAAAAGCGGACGGAAGCCGTTTTCGGCCATCTCTTCCGCAACCGCGAGGAACTGCGCACATGGTTCATGCGGCGCATCAACATCCAGCGCGGCAAAATCGGGGACATCCAGATCCTCCAGCAGAATGCCGACGGGGATATTCTGCAGCAGTGGTATGCGCGGGAGGCCAACTACCAGCCGGAGCTGAAGCGGTGGGTCCTCTCGAATGCCAGGTATGTGGAGATGTCTCCCAACGGGGATATCACCAAATCGGAATTGAAGGACACGCTGATTATCGACGGATGGAATGAGACACCCTGGCGGATCCTGAGCTCCGTGATGAACCCTGAATATCTAGCGGTTCCGGAGTTGCAGGACTACCTCACCTACAACAACGATTTCCCGGAGAAGCGGCTCGCGGCCTACCGGACACACCTGCATTACCGGTGGGCATTGTCGATGTTCTGCCTGGTGGTTGTCTTTCTGGCCGCGCCGATGGGAATCGTATATTCGCGACGGGGAATTCTGGGCGGCGTCGCCATGGCGATCGGGTTGTTCTTCTCCCTGGTTTTCATGAGCAGCCTGTTCATTGCGCTCGGAAAAGGGCAGCGGATCTCTCCCTTTGTCGCCGCCTGGGGGCCGGTCATTTTCTTTTTTGCAATCGGGCTCGTGCTCGTCTGGTTCCGTTCCACGAACCGCGAGCTGCCCAAACTCAAGATTCCAGGACTCTGACCATGCAAGCCGATTGGGAAATCAAATCACGGGCGCATGTGTGCGCGAGAACCGGAACGGAGTTTCAGCCGGGAGAAATGTTCTACACGATGTTGGTCCGCGAGGGGGACGGATTCCGCCGCGAGGATCTCTCGGAGGAGGCATGGGCCTCGCGCAACGACAATATCCAGCCTTTTTCTTTCTGGCGCTCGAAGTATGAGCCTCCGGCCCCTCCGCGTCCCGAACCCCTGCCCCGCGATGATGCGGAAAGCCTCCTGCGCAGGCTGGTTGCGGAAAATGAGCCGGCATATGCGAACGTGCGGTATATCCTCGCGCTGATGCTGGAGCGGAAGCGGATGCTCCGCCCGGTGGAGAGCCAGGACGATAACATGCTCGTCTACGAACATGTCGCGACAGGAGAGACGATCGTCCTTGCCAATCCCCATCTGAGTTTCGAGCAGATCCCTGCCGTTCAAAAAGAAGTCAGTGCCCTGCTATCCCCCGATTCTGCTGTCGGGTGAAGACCTGACTCAACGGCATCCGCCGACCATGGGAACCGATGCCCTGAAGCCGCTGCTGTTTCTTGCCCCCATGGCCGGGGTGACGAACACCGTATTCCGGCGCCTTTGCAAGGGCTTTGGCGCCGATGTTCTCACAACGGAATTCGTTTCCGCGGAAGGAATCCTGCATCGGAACGAACGCACGAAGCGGTATCTGGAATTCCATGCGGAGGAGCGGCCTCTCGGCGTCCAGTTGTTCGGGGCAGATCCAAGGCACCTAGGCGAGGCGGCCCGTGCGGTTATCGACTGGGTCGGGCCGGATTTTATCGATCTGAATTTCGGGTGCCCGGTCAACAAGGTGGTGTGCAAGAACGGAGGCTCCTCGCTGCTGCGGGATTGCCCTTTGCTGGCAGGAGTTGCCCGGGCGGTCGTCAAAGCCTCCGCCCCCGTGGCCGTCACGGCAAAAATCCGGATCGGCTGGGATGCGCGGTCTGTCAATGCTGTCGAGGTCGCACGGATCCTCGAAGCGGAAGGGGTGCAAAGAATCGCTGTTCACGGGCGGACAAAGGAGCAGGGCTATTCCGGGCCGGCGGACTGGTCGGTCATCGCTGAGGTTGCCGGGGCGGTCTCCATTCCTGTAATCGGAAACGGAGACATCATCAATGCCCCGACAGCACTCCAGCGGCTGCAGGAATCCCGGGTTTCCGGACTCATGATCGGGCGCGCCGCGATGAACCACCCGTGGATTTTCTCAGAAATCCGCCACGCCCTCGATGGGAAGCCGTTACCGGAGCCACCATCACTTCGGGAGCAGTGGGAGTTCATCCTCCTGCATTGCGCGAAAGAGATTGAATGGTGGGAAGGCCGGGAATTGCTGGCCATGAAGGCCATGCGGGCACGGCTCATGGCCTACACCCGTGGAATGCCGGGCGGACCTCGCCTCCGCGAAAAGCTCCAAAAGGTGGAGTCTCTCAACCAGATCCGGGATATCGCAAGCGCTTCAGAAACGGCGCCTCTTCATTGAGCCCGCAACGCCAGTCCGCCGCGCCAACGGTTGAACTGGTGCCTGCTCCGTCATGCCGGGGTTTAGATTTTGCGCTTCCACTGCCGCCTCGCGCTGTTAGGATATCATGAATGGTCAAAAAGCTCCTCCACACCCGTTTTCGGGTCTCTGACCTGGACAAAACCATATCCTTCTACAAGGACGTTCTCGGGCTTGAAGAGGTGCGGAGAAGCACCAGCGGCCGCGGGTCACAACTCGTTTTCTTGAAGGCACCGGAAAGCGAGGAACTGATCGAAATCTGCAAATTCGACGAGAGCGGCCCCGTGCAGGTCGGCCCCGACCTTACGCATCTGGCCTTTGAGGTCGATGACCTGGAGGCATTTGCGGTCCATGCAGCAGGCTTGGGATATCCGCTCAGCGACGGCCCCCACAAGGCGTCCAGCGGATCCGCCATCGCATTTATCGATGCCCCGGAGGGCTATGAAATCGAACTCATCCAACCGGCGAAAGGCGAATAATGGAATTTGATTGGACAGAAAATTCGTTTGTTCCGAAGGATATCTCCCTCAAGGAAATCGAGGAGACTTTCGAGGATCCGTTCAGCATCCGGCTCATGCCCGAGCTCGATGAATCCGATGGCCATGAGACCAGGTATTTCATCCTTGGCAGGGCGATTTCAAACCGTGCCCTCTTCTCAGTTTTCTGGACCGACGGAAAGCGTTACCGCGTGGTTTTTTCCCGCTTGATGTCCCCCGAGGAGGAAACCTTTTACGAGAGAAAAAATTCGGAGGCCAACTGACATGCGTGTTCTGACAAAATGGAAGGATCTTCCGGTGTTCGCAAACGAGCAGGAAGAAGTGGAGTTCTGGAAGCAGACAGCGCTGGATCCGCGTCTGATGAACGGCTCGATCCAGAAGACCGACAATCGCGATTCGACAACGATCACCCTGCGCTTCGACCCCAGGATGCTCGCCCGGATCAAGCGCCTCGCCCGCTCCCGCTACCTGAACTACCAGAGCATGATCAAGCAGTGGCTCAGCGAGCGGATGGAAAAAGAGACCCAGTAGTCCACGAGCCTGAGGCCTAGCGCCTCACGCCAGAGGCGGAGGCACGGCCGGGGATTTCTTCGCCCCGCCACGGAAACAGCCGCCCGTGCTGAACCGCACCCAGGCCAGCCGCAACCACCGGAGCAGCGAGGCTGCGAGCCAGAGTGCCCACGCGAGCATGAGGAGCCGGAACCACCAGATCGAAACCGAAATGCAGCCAGGCTGGGGCAGCGTGTCGCCGCACCTTGCCAGATACCATCTCAGCATGGAACGGGTGGATCCATTGCCCGCGATGAACATCTCCGGGTTTCCCAGAAGCCCCTCCGCAACAACGGCGACAAAGATCCCAAGCGCGACAACCGTCAGGCCGATGAGCACGATCTGCAAAAGGTTGAATCCCCAGACCGGAAGCCGGATGAAGGATTCGCTTCCGCGCCAGGAGAGATAAAACAGCCATCCGACGACAAGCAGCGCGGCAGGAAGTGGAACCTGGGTCAGACCGATCCCGAGCAGCATCCACTCCGCAATGCTCAGGGGCGACGAGGCGAGCCTGCCGAGCATCCAGGCCGCGATAAGCGAGCAGGCAAGCACTGTCCAGAACCGCACGGCAGGTCCACGCAGGGGTCCGTCGGCCCAGAGAACCCACCGGCTCCCGGGGATGTTGACCACCGTGTTGATGTTCGCGCTGCCAACCGGAAGTTTCACCTCCTCGACACGTGACCGAATCCCAAGCGGAAGATTGGTTTTCCATTCGACGTGGACGGACTGCTCTCCGGGACGGAGCGGAACAATCAAATTGCGGGAATCCATCCTTGCAGGGATCGCGGTTCCGTTGAGCGTCAGGGCGGAAACCTCGGCATCCATCGGCAGCGTGATGGAAAAATCCTCACCGAGGCTGCAGCGAAGTCCCAGATTTAAAACCGATGCCATCTGTCTCATTCCAGGGGTGACCTCATGGGTGACTTTTTCCACCGTGACCGTGGCGCCCGGCAACGCTTCGGGACGGCTCACGGCAAGTTTCACGCTTTCCCCCGGCCAAGGGTGCCAGACAGGGACAAGGTCCGGATTCCCCGGCTCGAAAACCGGTGGCAGACCGGATATCGAAACATTCCAGACTGGTGATGCTACCAGCTGCCAGACTTCCACCCAGGAATCCGCAGCTCCGGCGGCCAGCGAAACGAGCGCAGACGGAGTCAGTTCGCTCTCCCACTGGAAAGCCTCCTGCTGGGCGCCGAGGCGGACCTCGATGCGTCCGTCCTTGATTTGCGCATTGGAGGTGAGCACGTTCTCACCCTCGAGGAGCGGAATGCGAAGCGCGATCGCCTTGCCACCGGGTGAAAGGCGGGTCACCGTGGTGCGCACCTGCCAGACGAGCCCGAGTTCGATCCGTCGTTCGACCGAGGCGAGTGCGGAAAAATCCTGGCGGTCATACGCGGCTTCACCCGGTACGGTTTTCAGGATTTTTGTGAAGAAGACCTGTTGGTCCGGAACACCGCTTGCCGACACCCCGTTGACAGTCCACTCCGGAGCTTCAATAACAACGGACCTTGGCTTCAAAAGGAATGTCCATTCCCAATCCGAAACATCCGGAAGCAATCCGGTGACCTTCACCTGATGCACCCCCTCCGGCACGGGAATCCAAAGGTATCCCTCGTCACGCCGCACCGCGGTCGCGGGCTTGCCGTCAAGCAGGATGGAGACCGGCGACCATGCCGGAAGACGGCCGGGCAACGGCACGGCAGTGGCGATCACGGCATTTACCGTAACGTCCATTTCCAGACGGTTCCCCGTGAGACGAAGCGCTGTTTGAGGGATCGCAGCGGCATTCGGGTAGGCATCGGATTTCTCCATGAGCCGGACGCGAAGGGTCTCCAGCAATTTCTCGTTTGGCATCTGCGCATTTGCGGAGGGAAGGAAAAACAGGAACGCGAGAAGCGCGAGCGGCAGCCCGGCCGCCGGAACAACCCGCCCACCGCGGAGCAGAAGCCCCGCGAGACCGAGAACCAGCGCCACACGCAGGACCGCGAGCAGCCGCTCGATACCAATAGGGACCATCACCGGCCGGATTTCCTGCGATGCGGTGACCGGACCATTCCAACCGAACGAGACGCTCCGCCAGGTCCAGTCGGGAACCCCGGGCCCGGTTTGGATGCGGGCTTTCGTGTCGTATTTCAGATTGCTTGTGTCGGGAGGGGCGGCCAATGCCGAATCCACCAGGGTGTCAATCAAGTCGAGGTTGGCTCTGGTATTTCGGACGATGAGCCTGCTGGAGGTTGCAATGTAACTGGCACTGGCCCCTTGAGGGAATGTGACCCCCATGGATTCCAGAAACGCTTTGGCGTTTGACGCAGTTTTCGGGATGAAGCCCGGCGGCATCCGATATTCCTTGGTCATGAGCGCGTCTGAGGATTCCGAACGAAGCTTTGGTACTGATGACACGAAGTCGGCGGTGGCAGCAGCTTCACCACTAGAAGTCACAGCTCCGTCCGCACGTGTCGGTTGCTCCAATTGCGGATAGATCGCCTGCTGGATCTGGCGGGAGGCGAACGGAACAACGATGAGGATGAAGGCGGCGATGATGAGCCATTTTCCGGCAAGCAGGATCCGATTCCCCCACCCCTGCCGGACAACACGAAGCAGCGAGAGAGGGATGAGCAAACACAACCATACGTAGCGTGGAGCCCCCGGCTCGTGGTAGGCCAGGCCGAAGGCCACAAAGGCCAGGACTGCCAGCCGCCAGCCCCAGAGTTTTCCCACCGCGAGGGAAAAGATCAGCAGGAGAAAAAAATCGAGAAGCGTCCAGGAAGTCAGCCAGTCCCCGTGCACCCAGTCGGCACCAAACAAGGCAAAAAGCCGCCACCCGGGAGGCAGGTTCAGGGTGACCCGCAGGGAATCGGCGTCGGTCTGCCACCCGCTTGCAGAAATTTTGCCCGCGCGTTCCATGCGTCCGTTGGCTTCGAGATTGACGGCCCGGGAACGGATCTCGACGCCCGCAGCCCCATTGAGAGGGCTGCGTGTGATAAGCTGGCCGTTGCCGTCGCTGCGCACGGACCCCAGATCCTGACCCGCCGTGACATCGAGACGCCAGATTTCCTGCATCTGTCCCGTGAGCCGGTCGCGGAACGTGAAGGCGTTACCGCTTTCATCAAGCCACCACTCGCGGGCGATGTTCAGCCCGGCGGGCTTCTGGAGGCCCATCCCGCGCATCCGTTCCTCAATGCGGAATGGCGTCGCAGTGTCCCAGCGATACACGGGAAGCTCCCTCCATTGCTCGGGAAATGCGATCTGAGAGACATCCACCGACGGGCTGCCCATGATCTCGACCATGCGGAAATCCGGGCGCGAGCGGAATGCGATGAGCTCGTCCGTGGCAGCGGGCTTCCGGCTTGGCGCGAACCGGAATTCCTTCGGGTTATCGAGCCGGAAGGCGGAATATTTCACCGTCCATTTGCCGGGTCGCACCTGCGCCTTCATCTGCCCGTCCTCATCCACTGCGACCGGGATTGGCCCGTCGAGTGATGCCAGCTTCCATCCTTCCGGAAGCACTGCTCCGAGCGACTCCTCGCGACTCTTTCCCGAGACGATCAGCTCGACCTCACCGCGAAGCCAGAGCGGAATGCCGTCCTCGAGTTCCGCAAAAAGTTTGACCGAGAGGAAATCCTTGTCGGCTTCACCGCTGGAGGCATTCCGCTCAAGCCAGAGCTGGCCGGCCGCATCCCAGAGCGGGTTCTCGACGGATTTCCCTTCAAGCGTCAGCGAAACCATCCCGAGCGAAGCCGGCAGCGCGATTTTCTGGGGAATCTTTTTCCACTCGAATCCTCCCTCGATCCGATGGGTGCCGGCCTGCATCTTCACGGCGGGACGCCCGTCGTGCTCGACCACGGGCACCGCAGCCCCGGCGGACTTCACATTCTGCGGCCAATACTCCCCGCCCCCGGGAAGCGGAACCCACGATTCGCTGAACACCGACACCGAGAAATCGAAGCGGGCCCCGGTCGCCCCGACATCGAGCGCCAGACGTGAGGGCCAGAGGCAGAGGTGCTTGTCGGCTGCATTATATGGCGTCGGGCAGGTCCGGTGGTCCTGCCCCCAGAGCACCCATCCCTCCCAGGCGCGAAGCGGCTCGGGAATCCGGGGATCAGTCGATGGGGCGGCATAGCTGAGACCGCAGGCGGCCAGGAGGATCAGGACCGGTGAAAGAACGGGGAGTTTCATGGCGCCATTATTCAACAATTCTCCGACCCCACATGCCAGTGCAATATGAGCACATCGACGAATGCGGGGTTCCGGTGACAAATTCGTCACAAGGCCCTTCTTGTCATCGTCGAGGCATTGCGGCATTTCTTGAGCGGAAAAGAGGCCTGCTTTGAAAAAAACCGTTCAAGAGTATATCGACGAAACGCCGGTCTGGTCGGATGGCACCACGATCCCGCAGGTCCCGATGACGATCATGCAGTGGCAGATCTGGGGGCTCGCAACCGCGGGCAAATTTTTCGAAGGCCTCGTGGTTTTCATGACCGGGGTGGCGCTCCCGCTGATCGCCATGGAGTTCAACCTTGGTAACGCGCAGAAAGGAATGGTCGGCTCCGCAACGCTTTTCGGCATTCTCATCGGCGCGACCGCCCTGGGCAGCCTGGCGGACCATCTGGGCAGGAAGCAGCTCTTCATCGCCGAGATGATTTTGTTTCTGGTCTTTCTGGTGGCGATGACCTTCAGCCCGACGTTCCCGCTGCTCCTGCTTTTTCTGTTCGGGATGGGGCTTGCGCTCGGCTGCGACTATCCGACGGCTCACCTGGTCATCTCCGAAAGCATCCCGAGCAACTGCCGGGGCCGCCTGGTCCTGAGCGCATTTGCATTCCAGGCGGTCGGAGCGCTCTTCGGAACGGCCATCGGCTACATGATCCTCAAATCCCACACGGACCTCTCGGACTGGCGACTCATGTATGCGACAGCGATCATCCCAACGATCCTGGTTGTGATCGGGCGCTTTTTTATCACGCAGAGCCCGCAGTGGCTGATGTCAAAGGGACGGGTGGCCGAAGCGGAGAAGACGATCCTCCGCCTGCTCAAACGCCAGCCCCCTTACCCAAGCCGGATCTCGCTGAAGGAACTTCCGGATGACGAGACCGAACACGAACGGAAAAAGTCAAAATTCGCAAAGCTCTTCAGCCACAAGAACAGGCGCGCGACAATCCTGGCCTCGGTCCCATGGTTTCTGCAGGACCTCGGAACATACGGGATCGGAATCTTCACACCGACGATTCTCGGCACGATCCTCGGGCACACGAATCTCCGGGAACCAAACCTGGCAGCGGTTATCCACAACGACATGATTGCCGCGAAGGGGGCTGCCTTTCTGGATGTGCTGCTTCTGGTCGGCATCGTTTGCGCTGTTTTTCTCGCTGACAGACTCGGCCGCATGAAACTTCAGGTCTTCGGATTTTTCGGCTGCGCCGCAGGTCTTCTTCTCGCCGCCTTCTCCACCCACCTGCCAACCGGAAACACCCAGATCATCCTGATTTTCGGGGGCTTCATGCTTTTCAATTTCATGACGAACCTCGGCCCCAACGCGATGACCTACCTGATCGCGGGGGAAGTTTTTCCGACAAAGATCCGTGGGTCCGGAGCAGGCTTTGCGGCCTCCTTCGCCAAGATCGGCGCCGTGATGACCGCATTCCTCTTTCCCGTTCTGCTGAGCGAAATCGGCACTGGCACCCTGCTCTACATCCTCGTGGGAACATCCCTCCTGGGCGCAGCGGTCACCTGGCGTTTCGGAATCGAGACCATGGGACTCAACCTGGAAAACATCGGGCGCCTCAAAGCGCGGGGCCACTCCGGCCCCGGAGAACCGGATCGAACCGAGGAACATCCTGCCGGCGGAACGGCGGGAGGACCGTAGCCCGGGGCTCCCAACCCTGTTCACGCTGCCTCCAACGGAGCGCGGGCATCCTGCCCGCCATCGTGCAGGTTCGCGGGCATTCTGCCCGCGCTCCATTCTTAAGGATACAGCGTTGGAACTAATCCGCGATCTCGGCGTAGCGCTCCCGCGCCATGTCGAGGCTCAGCTGCTGGATAGCTGCCGAATCCTCCATCGTGAGGGCTGTCCGCACCAGTTCCTCGCACTGCGAGGCATCGAGGGATTGGACGGCTTTTTTCACGCGCGGGACGACAACGCTTGTGGCGCTGAGCTCATCCACTCCGAGGCCGATCAACAAAGGCGTGAGCAGGACATCGCCCGCCATCTCCCCGCAGACTCCGGTCCAGATCCCGTTCGCATGAGCGGCATCGACCGCCATCTTGATCATTCTCAGGATTGCCGGATGCGTCGGGTTATAGAGATGGGCGATCCGGTCGTTCACGCGGTCGACAGCAAACGTATACTGGATCAAATCGTTGGTGCCGATGCTGAAAAAGGCGGCTTCGCGGGCCAGATGATCGGCGGCGAGAACCGCGCTGGGGATCTCGATCATGATCCCCACCTCGATAAACGGATGGAACGGCACCCCCCGTGCCGCGAGCTCGGCCTTGCTTTCCTCAAGCACCACATTCGCCTGCCGGAGCTCGTCAATACCCGAGATCATCGGATACATGATCTTTACATTCCCGAAAGTGGCCGCACGCAGGATCGCCCGGAGCTGGGTCTTGAAAATCTCCGGGTTCTGAAGGCAGAACCGGATCGCGCGGCATCCGAGGAACGGGTTTTGTTCCTCGGGCAGGTGGAGGCTCTGGGTGCTTTTGTCTCCGCCGATATCCAGTGTCCGGATGATCACGCCGTTGGGCTGTGACCTCTCGGCGGCGAGGCGGTAGTGCTCGAACTGCTCCTCCTCATCCGGAGGTTCGACGCGGTTCAGGTAGAGAAATTCTGTCCGGTACAGTCCGATTCCCTCGGCTCCGTTTGCAGCCACATCATCGAGTTCCTCGGGAAGATCGACGTTCGCAGAAAGCACAATGTGGCGGCCATCGAGCGTGGTCGATCTCGTTTCGCGGATGAGTTCCAGCCGTTCGACAACCTCCTCCTTGGCGGATTCAATCCGGCCGTATTCAGCAAGAGTTTCCGGAGAAGGATTCAGGATCAGCGTGCCGGAGTAGCCGTCGAGCAGGACATCGTCACCGCTCGTGAGCTGCTGGCAGATCCCGTGAAGGCCGACAATCGCGGGAATTTCCAGCGAGCGGGCCATGATGGCCGTGTGCGAGGTCTTGCTTCCGGTTTCAGTGGCAAATCCCAGGACAAGGTCGCGGTTCAGCTGGGCGGTATCCGACGGGGTCAGGTTGTGGGCGACAATGATGTGCTGACGGTCATGCGTCGCCGGATTCCGCGGGGCTTTCCCCAAAAGGTGGCGGATCACCCGTCTGGTCACATCCTCGATATCCACCACCCGCTCCCGCAGGTAGGGATCATCGATCTGGGCAAGCGTCCGGCAATATTTCTCGGCCACCTGGTGAAAGACATACTCCACGTTTGAGCGTTCGCGCTCGAGTTTGCGCAGGACCTCGTCGATCAGGGTGCGGTCCTCGACCACGAGCAGGTGCGCATCGAAGATACTGGCATCCGTGGAGCCGATGGCATTGGCAATCCGCTGCTGGATCTCCAGCAACTCCGCTCGCGTGGCTATCAGCGCGGACTCGAATCGCGCGATCTCCTCCGGAAGTTCATGCGGCTCAATTTTCCGGAGGGCAATTTCCTCGTCCTCCTCCCACTGCACCATGACCGCGCAGTGGGCGATACCGGGAGCCACGGGAATGCCCGTGAATCTTTGCTCGTTCCCGGTGGTGTCTGGAGGCTCCATGAGGGAGCAACTCCTATCAGACAATATTCACCAAGTAAATACCGCAGCTACTCTTCTCCGAAACGGGTTTCGACCAGATTTTTGATCTCGGCGACCGCTTTGTCGGCATCGGTCCCCTCCGCGATGACCTGGAGCCGGGAACCCTTGCCGGCGGCAAGCATCATGAGCCCCATGATGCTTTTGCCATTCACGCGCTCGCCGTCCTTCTCGACCCAGACCTCGGCCCGGTAGCGGCTTGAAATTTTCACAAACATGGCTGCAGGGCGGGCATGGAGCCCGTTCCGGTTGTCGATCACAACCTCCCCTGTGCAACGATGCACATCTTCATTCTGCTTTTTTTTGGAGAGTATTCCCATTAACGGCTCCGGCGTTCGCTGATCATATGCAGCAATCTTTGGTTGAATTCAACTGCGCTGTTCTCACCCATGTCTTTGAGTTTTTGGTCCAGGGCCGCGACTTCCACGAGGCGTGCCAGATCGCGGCCGGTTCTCACCGGCAGCGTGACATGCGGAACCTTGATTCCAAGGATCTCGTAGTTTTCGCGGTCGAGCCCTATTCTATCCACATCCTCGACCTCGTGCCAATCTTTCAATGTGACAACAAAATCCAGCCGTTTCTCGGCCCGCACGGCACCGGCTCCGAACATCGAGGCGATATTGATGATCCCGATGCCGCGCACTTCCATGTGATAGCGTGAGAGATTGTCGGACATCCCGAGCAACTCGCGCCCTTCGATCGACCGGAAGCGTGTGACGTCGTCGCTCACAAGGCTGTAGCCGCGCTCGATCAGGCCGAGGACGCATTCGCTTTTTCCGATCCCGCTGGCACCACGGACCAGGGTGCCGACGCCGAGAATGTCCACCATGCTGCCGTGTTCGGAGCTGTGCGGGGAAAAATCGAACTCCAGCGAGATCGTGGCCGCATTGATGAATTTCATCGTGATCATGTTGGTCCGGAAGACCGGCGTCTCAAATTCCCCCGCGGCATCGAGCATGGCTTCCGGCACGGGGGCGTTTCTGGCCACCACGAGGCATGGCATGTTCTTGGAGAAAAGCGAACGCAGACGGTCCCGCAGCGCGGGCGCTTTCAGGCTCTTCAAATAACTCAACTCCGCGGCTCCTAGCACCTGGATCCGCTTCACCGCAAAATAGTGGAAAAACCCGCAGAGCGCCAGGCCCGGGCGGTTGATGGTGGGCTCGCGGATCAGGCGGTTCAGGCCACGGGACGAACCTTCGAGCCGGAGGCCGAGCTTCTCGGCATGGTTCGCATAAAAATGCCCGACCGTGATATGCGGAACACGGTTGTCGGAGCTTTTTGCGGAGGAGGAGTGGGCCATCTCGGTCTCTTGGGATACCTGCTACATCGTAAACGATTCGCCCAGATAAAGCTTGCGGCTGATCGGGTCGTTCAGGAGGAAGTCCTTGTTTCCCTGGCTCTCCACCCGGCCTTCGTAGATGAGGTAGGCACGGTCCACGATGTTGAGCGTCTCGCGGACATTGTGGTCGGTGATCAAAATCGCCAGCCCCTGCTCGCGAAGATCCTGGACGATCTGCTGGACGTCATGCACAGCGATCGGATCAACTCCGCTGAACGGCTCGTCGAGCATCAGCAGGGCCGGGTTGGTCACAAGGGATCGGGCGATTGTCAGGCGGCGCTTCTCGCCGCCGGACAGGGTCAGAGCCTGATTTTTCGCGATATGCTCGATTCCGAACCTTGTCAGCAGTTCCTCGCAGCGACTTTTTCGCTCAGACTTCGAGGCTTTGGTCGTCTCCAGGATGGCCAGAATGTTTTCCTCGACGGTCAGTTTTCGGAAAATGGATTCCTCCTGAGGAAGATACCCCATCCCGTGCCTGGCCCTCTTATACATCGCCATATCGGTGACATCGGCATCCTGGAAAAAGACGCGCCCCCCGTTGGGCCGGATCAAACCCACGATCATGTAGAAGGTGGTGGTCTTGCCGGCCCCGTTCGGCCCCAGCAGCCCGACAATCTCCCCGCGCTTCACGTTGATGTCGACCCCGTTGACCACGGAGCGGCCATTGTAGATCTTTACGAGGCCATCGGTACGCAGAAGGGGAGCGCCTTCCGGAACCGGTTTGCGGTCTGCAAATTCGTCACTCATCGTCCGGTCCCGGCTTCGCTGGTTTCGGAAATAACCGTCTTGCTCGACCCTTTTGTTTGGGATTTGCCGCTACGGTTGAGGATCATGACCGTGCTCTCCTCCGTCGCGACCTGGTTGTTCATGCCCGATTGGACAGATGGCCAGATCTTGAGGATCACCTCGCCGTTCGCCGGAGTATAGATTGCCAATCCGGCCTTCCCGATCGCTTTTGTCGTCTGGCCGTTCTTCTCGGTGCTTTCCTGAATGATCACGACATTGCCCGTGGCCTCGGCTATTTCCATCCCCTTGCGGGCTTTGCTCAGGGTCACCTTGAGGCGGTCACATGTCAGAGTGAATTGCGGGTCGCGCACTTTCACGTTGCCGACGAACTCCGCCACGCTGGCCGCGTTGTCAAATGTGGCTTCCTTGTTCGCTGTGATCTCGGTTTTGGCATCCGCAGGCCGGTCTTTGCCAAGACCTGCAAATGCCCCCCCGGCTGGTGTCGATTCCGGTTTTCCCCCTCCGTCCATGGAGGGCGACTGCTGTGCATATGCGGCACAGACTCCCAGGAGGAAGAAGGCGATGAGTGGTTGGATTTTTGTCATTTTTCTAAATCAGCGGTCTGAATGATCATTCGGATTTTGCCGCGCAAGGTGGCATGCCTGGTCTTGGTGTTGAATTCGACCGAATCCCCTGTGATCTCGAAATCATCCCTCCGGATGAGGGCCTGCCGGTCTCCGGTGAGCATTCTGGTTTCCAGATTAAAGATCGAATGCGGCAGCTCGATGTTGATCGTTTTTCCCTCATCGTCAAGGGATTCGATCTTCATGTTCTCCATCTCCACATGATTTTCATCCACCTTCGTGGCCAACTCAGCCTCGATGGTCATGATGAGTTTTCCCTCGTCGTTGCGGTGGGGAATCTTAATGCCTTTGACCGGGGTGTTCAGCGGGACCGGTACATCGAAATCCGAATCCCCGGCGGATTTCTTCTCCTCTGTCGGCGGCTTGGGATCCGCACTCCGGACCGGTGGCGCTGCAAGACAGAAAAGGATGAGTATCAGGCTATACCACCGCATCGCGAAGTTTCCTGAGCTGTTCAAGGAGGCGGGGTAAATCCCGCAGGGGGATTTGGTTTGGTCCGTCGGAAAGGGCTTTTGCGGGATTTTCATGTGTCTCAATAAAGAGGCCGTCACACCCGGCAGCCACCGCAGCACGCGCCAAGATAGGAGCCAGCTCGCCGTCACCGCCGGTCGTTTCCCCTGCACCGCCCGGACGTTGAACCGAATGGGTGGCATCAAAAACGACCTGACAATTTAAACTTTGCATCCAATAAATGGAACGCATGTCGGAGACAAGGTTATTATAACCGAATGTTGTTCCCCGCTCGGTGAAGAAGAAGGACTTGCAGCCGGTGGCCTCGAGTTTCCTTGCCACGTTCGCCATATCCCAGGGTGCCAGAAACTGCCCTTTTTTCACATTCACAACCCGCCCGGTCGATCCGGCGGCAACAATGAGGTCGGTTTGCCGGCAGAGAAACGCCGGGATCTGGAGCACATCAATCCATTCGCCGGCAATTTCCGCCTCATGTGGCGAATGCACATCGGTCGTCACCGGGACTCCGAATTCCCCGCCGATCTCGCCGAGCAGTCGGCATCCATCTCTCACTCCGGTTCCCCGGAACGATTTCACCGAGGTCCGGTTGGCTTTGTCATAGGATGCCTTGAAGACAAAAGCCGCCCCCTGCGCGTCGCAGATCGCCTTCAATTTTTTGGCCATCCTCCGGGTGAACGCCGCCGATTCGATCACGCAGGGTCCCAGGATAAAAAGCAAATCGCGGCCCCCGAGTTTGTGGGGGCCTATTTTGACAATCGGTCTTCGCAGCATCGCCCTCACATTACGCACAGGCCCAAGTTGCGCAAGCCTGCGAATCCCGGCGGGTTTCGCGATACGGACCGCGGGAGCTTGCAAATGCCGGGGGTAAGACGAAGATTCCACGCCACGATGAATATGACCCTGTCCCATGCCTCCAGCGTGCTTCAACTGGCCGTCAGCCCGGCCATCATCATTTCTGCATGCGGACTGCTGATCCTCAGCATGTCCAACCGCCTCGGGCGCGCGATTGATCGCGCAAGGTCGCTCTCACGCGAACGGTCGGCGGCGTCCAATCCGCGCAAAAAAAACATCGACCTTCAGATGAGTGTGTTGATCCACCGGTGCGGACTGATCCGGTCCTCGATCCTCTCCTGCTCGATTTGCATTCTGCTGACCGCGATCCTGATTCTCGCGCTGTTTATTTTGACATCCGCCGAGGTGGATGCAGGGCTGATCATTGCGGTCATCTTTTGCGGAAGCATTGTTTCTCTCGCGGTGGCGCTGATTTTTTTCACCTGCGATGTCTTCCTGGCGCTGAAGGCGATGGAGACAGAAATCAGCGGGGAGCAGGACGCGGGATAAGGATCCGGCCGGTAGAAACACCGTTGCATTCGGTCCTCACTGGCGCGATCCTGACGTGAGAGTGAGATCCCCGGGATGAACGACTTATTGGTCAGCCTCCTTGTCAGCGGTTCGCTGGGCGCATTGATAGGCTTGGAGCGCCAGTGGGAACGGCAGGTCGGGCAGCATGACCAGCGTGTTCCGGCCGGGCTTCGAACCTTCACGCTCTGGGCGATGCTTGGGACGGTGTGCGCCCACCTTTCGAAGAGCGGCCACCCGTATCTTTTTGTGGCCGGGCTGGGTGCCGTCTCGATCTGGCTCGGGATCTTTTTGCATTTCCGGACCCGGGACAAGGTCGGTGCGGGGTTCACGACCGCCGCCACGGGTCTGCTCACCTATCTTCTCGGGGGACTCGTGGTCGCCGGGGAAGCGAGGGCTGCCCTCGTGCTCACGGTAGCGGTGCTCCTTTTGCTGGCCGGAAAGCCTTCCCTGCACAGCCTCTCGAAGAGTTTCACGCCGGAGGATGCCCGCATGGCCCTGCAGTTCCTTGCGGTGACGGGCGCCGTGCTGCCGCTGGTGCCGGACAGGGATTTCGGGCCGATGGGGGCCTTCAACCCGCGATCGATCTGGCTCATGGTGGTCATGGTTTCCGGGCTGGGGTTTGCCGGCTACATCGCGGTCCGGTGGTTTGGAGCCTCCCGCGGAATCGCTTTGGCCGGCTTTGCCGGAGGACTCGCCTCCAGCACGGCCACGACTCTGGGCATGAGCAAGATGAGCCGCGAGCGTCCCGACCTGGCGGAAGACTGCACCCTCGCCCTTGTCATCGCCTGCACCATCATGCTCTGGCGGGTCGAGGTTCTCGTGCTCGCCGTTAGCCCTTCGCTCGCGCTGGCTGTTCTCCCCGATTTTCTTTTGATGAGTCTGCCGGGAGTGGTTTTTGCAGGACGTCGCCTCTGGCGGGGTTCCGGATCCACCGCCGCCGCCACAGAATATAGAAATCCGCTGAGTCTGCGGGTCGCCCTCCAATTCGGCGCCCTCTACGCGGTCGTCGTGTTCGTGGTTAAAATTGCCACCGTGTGGTTCGGAGATGCCGGACTTCTTGTGGTGAGCTTCTTTTCGGGTCTCACCGATCTGGATGCCATCGCCCTCTCGCTGTCAAATCTTCTCCGCGACGGCCAGGTCCCAATAGAACTGGCGATGCAGGGGATCGTGCTGGGGGCCGTGGCGAACTCCCTCCTCAAAGCCACCCTCGCCGCATCGCTCGGCGACCGCGTGCTTCGCCGGAACTCGCTCCTGGTGCTTGGAACGACAGCCGTCCTCGGGGTTGCTTCGGTGATCGTCCGGGGACTTGCAGCCTGAGGCGCTTGCGGCGCTGCTGCGCGGCATTTCAGGAAAAGGCTTTTGCGCACTCAGGCCCTGTGATAAAACCGTGTCGCGGGTTGCGTATGCGTTTCCAGACAAAAGTTTTTCTCTACTCCCTGGTGGTTGCCCTCCTGAGCAGTGTGCTGGCGGCGACATTAATTTACCTGCCCGCGCGCAAGCTCGTCTTCGGGCTGATGCAGACCAATGTGCTCTCGATCGCCGCCACGACCGCCTCCCTGCTCGACGCTTCGGAGCATGAGAAAATCCGGACGCGCGACGACCAGGCCGGGCAGACCTACCTCCGCATCGAGGAGCAACTGCGCAATGCGCGGAATGCCAACCGGCGGCAGGATGTCTACGTCAAATTCCTCTACACGATGCGGCCATATGCGGAGAACCCGGCCAAGGCGCAGTTTGTGGTGGATGCCGAGGAACGCGGCGAGGACAAGTCAAACGTCGGCGACATCTACAAGGTCGACAACCCAACCTACAAATTCCGCCTCAACGACTACCAGGTTGAGGACCATTTTCTCCGGGATCAATGGGGGGCATGGCTCACGGCGAGCGCCCCCGTCCGCGATGCGCGCGGCGACGCGGTGGCAGCCGTCGGCGTCGACGTGAGCGCTGAGGACACGCTGAAGGAACTCCAGGGGCTTCTCTGGAGCGGAGCCATGGGGCTGGCGGCATCGGTTGTCTTCGCCTGGCTGTTTTCAAAAATGGTGGCGCGGAGGCTCTCGGCACCGCTGAAGGAGATCCGCTCGTTCGTGGAGAAAGTCTCCCGCGGGGATTACCGGCAGACTCTGCTCCTCAATTCGCGGGATGAATTCGGCGAAGTGGCGACAGCGATGAACGAAATGACGCTGGGCCTCCAGCAGCGGGAGGACCTCAAGGGGGCGCTCGCCCGCTATGTGTCCGAGGACATCGTTCAGGAAGTCATCCAGGCGGGGAACTCGACCGGACTCTCCAGCCAGCGCAAGAAGGTCACCATCCTCTTCGCGGATGTGCGGGGGTTCACGAACTTCTCCGAGCATTCGAGCCCGGAGCAGATCGCCTCATTTCTCAACCAGTATTTCGAGAAGATGATCGAGGCGATCTTCAACAACCACGGCCATCTCAACAAGTTCATGGGCGACGGGCTCATGGCGCTTTTCGGCGCTCTCCGTGATGATGAGTTCCAGGAGGAGCACGCGGTGCAGGCGGCGATCGACATGCGCACGGCGCTCGCCGCCCTGAAATCCGGATGGGCCGCCTCCGAAGATGCCGCCGAGCGTGCGATCTCCCTGCTGGAAATCGGGATTGGCATCAACACCGGACTCGCGGTCGTCGGCAATATCGGATCGAAGAAGCGCATGGAATACACCGCGATCGGAGATGCGGTCAATCTCGCCTCCCGTCTCGAGCAATCCACCCGCGACTACCCGGACGTGGACATCCTCGTCAGCGAATACACCTACGTCGCCACCCGTAGCCGGTTCCCCTTCCAGCCAGTCGCCGAGATCGCCGTCAAAGGCAAGAGCGAGAAGATCCGGACCTACACGGTTGCCTCTTGAAGATGTGAGCCGTGAGCGCAGCAAACAGGCAGGTGGCGGCACCAACAATCAGCCCGGAACCAGCAAACCAGAGAACCGGACCTTCCATTCCGTAGGGGAGCGCGACAGCAGCAGCATTCGCTCCGCCCGCAACTCCACCGCATACCATGCAGAGCGGTCATTTCCAGAGCGGCGACCCGCGGGGCACGTAGAGATAAATCCAGACAAATGCCGCAGCCCACGTCGCCAAGGCCAGAGTTCCACCGATCAGCAGAACACAGAAGACATAGACCAGTCCGATCTGCACGGCGTCCCTGATGCCCCCCTTCCAGATGGATACCAGGAAAAGCACGGCCCCCCAGGCCAGGCCGTTGGCAAGCGTGCCAACGGCAACTGAACAAAGGCTTCCCAGAATTTCACGCCCCCTGTTCATGGAGTTGCAGCCTGGGCGGGAATGGCCGGAGGCAGACGGCGCAGGCCGGCCCGCCGGGCTTTCGCGAAGACGAGCAGGTTAAAGAAGTGCATCACTCCGAGAACCAGCAGCACGACCCCCAGCTTGCCGGCCAGCGTTTCCACGACGCCCTGCGCGCTCTCGACCTGCCGCGCGGCTTTCAGGAAAAGCGCCACAAAGCCCAGGTTGATCAGATAGAAGCCAACCACCAGCAGGTGGTTCACGCTTTCCGCCAAAGCCCCGTTGCCCTGGAAGCAATCCAACAGGAAATTTTTGCCGTTCTTCCGCAGGGTGTGCGCCACCCAGACCGTCAGGAAGACGCTGAGCGGGATGTAGATGAGGTAGGTGATGAGTGTGTGGTTCATATGTTTTTGTGTTTTCAGGATTTATTGAAAGTTTTGGTCAGAAGTAACTCAGGTCAGAAACCGTGCGGCCATTTTCAGGATTTTGTTCTGCTCGGAGGAGGCCACGGTCTCGAGGACTTTCTCGCCAAGGCGAAGGAACTCGAGCAGCGACTGCATCTGATCGTGGAACTCCTTCGACCTCGGATCCTTGAGCCCCTTGGTCTGCGCGGCGCAGGACCGGAGAACCTCCATCGCCGGCAGAATCTCCCGGCGCTTCCGCTCGCGGGCGATGATGCAGAACATTTTCCAGACATCCTTCTCGGCCTCGAAATATTCGCGGCGCTCCCCTTTGCGCAGGACCGGCCGGATCAGCCCCCAGCCCACAAGGTCCCGGAGGTTGGTGTTCGCGTTGCCCCGGCTGATCTTCAGGTCCTCCATGATCTCGTCCGTGCTGAGCGGCTGCGGCGCCGTCATCAACAGCGCGTGGATCTGCGCCATCGTGCGGTTGATCCCCCAGGCATTCCCGATCGTGCCCCACTGGGACACGAAGCTTTCGCGGGAGGCTTCCAGCACAGCCGGCTGTTGTTCTTTTTTCATACTTTCAGTAAATACTGAAAGTTAGATTAGTTCAAGCGGATTTTGCGAATATTTTCAGGAGAGCAACTCCTCCCAGTCCCCGCTGGTGAGAGCGGGATTTTCCGCGTCAAGAAGCCCGGAGATGAGGGCGCGCTTCTTTTCCTGCATGGCGATCACGCGGTGTTCGACGGTGTCGCGGGCGATGAGCTTGATCGAGGTGACGACGCTCGTCTGCCCGATCCGGTGGGCGCGGTCGGTGGCCTGGGCCTCGACGGCGGGGTTCCACCACGGGTCGAAGTGAATGACGGTATCCGCTGCGGTGAGGTTGAGCCCGGTGCCACCGGCCTTGAGGCTGATCAGGAAAACCGGGATCGCGGGGTCGGACTGGAATTTTTCGGCGACGGCCGCGCGGTCTTTGGTCGAGCCGTCGAGCCGGCACCAGACGAAGCCGGCTTCGTCGAGCGCCGGGGCGATGAGGTCGAGCATGGCGGTGAACTGGCTGAAGACAAGGACGCGGTGTCCGCCATCCACCGCCTCGCCGACGAGTTCGAGAAGCGCATCCAGTTTTGCGGATGAGCCGGTCGCTTCACCGCCGAGCAGCCGCAGATCGCAGCAGGCCT
This sequence comes from uncultured Chthoniobacter sp., assembly GCA_964600115.1. Lineage (GTDB taxonomy): Bacteria > Verrucomicrobiota > Verrucomicrobiia > Chthoniobacterales > Terrimicrobiaceae > QYQL01. The sequence continues at coordinate 21,882 of CAZRIL010000016.1, forward strand.
GGCGCAGGCGCAAAAGCGCTGTGAGCACGCGCATGTGGGCGGCCCCGCCGGATTCCTTCATGGCATCGACCTCGGCCCGCGCGGCGATCTGGAGCTGGGTGTAAACGGCCTTTTGCGCGGGCGAAAGCTCGACCTCGACGACCTGTTCGATCTTGTCGGGGAGTTCGGGGAGGAGGTCGGCTTTTTTGCGGCGGATAATCCAGGGGCGGACCCGGCGGTTGAGGCGCTCCCAGAGCGGGCCGCGGTCACCCTCGAGGAGCGGTTTTTCATACCGTTCCTGAAAGTCTTTCCGGGTCCCGAGATATCCGGGAAGCAGGAAATCGAAAAGCGACCAGAGATCGCGCAGGGAATTTTCGAGAGGGGTTCCGGTGAGGATAAAGCGGGCACCGGCCTGGAGCGCGCAGGCGGCTTTGGCATTCTGGCTCTCCGGGTTTTTGATGTGTTGGGCCTCGTCGAGCACCACGGTGGAAAAGTGGCGCCCCTTGTATCGGTCGATATCCCGCCGGAGCAAGGCGTAGCTCGTGATGACGATATCCGAGGAGGATATTTTCCCGAGGAGTTCCTCGCGCCCGGATCCTTCGATGGCGAGAACCCTCAGACCGGGAACAAACTTCGCCGCTTCCCGGCACCAGTTCCAGACAAGTGACGACGGGCAAACCACCATGTGAGGACCGGGCACGGACTCCATCATGGCGAGGGCCTGAACAGTTTTGCCGAGACCCATCTCGTCGGCCAGCAGGCCTGCGGAATTTTTCTGTGCCAGAAAGAGGAGCCAGCCGGCCCCTTCGATCTGATACGGACGAAGCAAGTCGTGCAAAGCTCCCGGCTTCAGCGGCACGGTCAGAGGAACTGAACTCTCCGCTCCGGTCCATCCGGTGATGCAGGACTCAATAAATGCGCGTTGCAGGCCGGGGACGCGATAGACTCCGCGCTCCTGCCTGGGTTCGGCATCGCGCAAGACCTCCTCGAGATCCGCGACGAGATCGGCGTCCGGTAAAGCAATGCGTCCATCCTTGAGCCGGAGTTGGGGCGAGCCGCTTTGCAGAAGGCGCTGGATTTCCTGATGGGAGAGCACGGCCTCGTTGCCTGCTGTGAAGTGGATGTGGAAATCCAGCCATCCGTCCTCCTTTTCCTTAAGCGCAAACCTCGGCTCGATGCGAACGATATCGCGGGTGACATGGCGGAAGCGCTCCCCCTCGGAGACTGTCCATTTGCCCCGGAGCCGCGGGAGGGTCGATGAGAAAAACCGTGCGACCGCCGCCTCGCCTTTCAGTGCGGCCTTCCCCCGGAAGTCCTCGAATCCGCAGGCGATCAGTTCGCGGAGCGCCGCAGCTTCCGCCCCGTGGTTGGCAACCTCCGGCCGGGAGTATTCGAATGTGATCTCCGCGTCGAGGTGCCGCAGGGAGCCTTCCAGAGAGAGCCGGACCCGGGGAAGCTCAGCCGTGAAGTCCTTTTGATGCGCCGGAGGGCGGATTGGCGACCGGGGCACCTTCCTGATCGATGGGTGGAGGACCTCGAGCCCGACCGCGACAGCGTGTGCGCAGATGATGCCCCTCCCCCTGGAATCGCGGCAAGGGCACAGGTTCTCCACATCGATCGCATTGCGGATCTTCAACCCGGACAAGAAGGTTTTCCCCTGCGATTCCACCTTGCCCTTCAACAAGGGAGGTTCATATTCCGCCTCGGAAATCCGTCCGGCAGCATGCATTGCGCGGGCCTCCTTGAAGACCGGCCAGCCGCACATCGAGACGAGGAATTTTTCTGTCAGTTCCATTACCGGATTCCTCTTCTATCCGGAAAACGGTTTTTCGACAGCGGATATTCGGAGTTGAGCAAGAGGGGCATTGTCTTGCATTGTGCATTCGATATGCGCGTTCTTGTTGCCGTCCTGCTCGCCCTGGCGATCGTTGCGGCGCAATTTCTCTATGGCGGATTGATGCGCACCGCATTCAGCCTGCCCTGCTATGCGCTCATTGCCGCAGCTGGCATCCTGGGAGCCGCCGCCGTGTTTTGGAAACGCGCGGTCCCCCCCCAGCCGGAAGCCGTGACCGCGACGCTGGTGACTGGTGGATTCCTTCTGTGGCGGACGCTGGCCACCCCCGGGCAGGATCTGGCCCTTTTCTACGGTTTCCTCATCACGGCCAGCGTGGTTGTCTACTGCCTTTGTGCCTGCGTCGTGACTTCGCCGGCCTCGCGCTACGTTTTTGTGTCGCTGCTCGTTTTGGCCGCTCTCGGGCAGGTTGTCATCGCCGCCATTCAATTCTCCGACCCCGGTTACTACTGGCCGTTGCCATGGTTCAGCGAGCAGATCCGGGCCTGGTATGCCAAACCGGAGGCCGTCGGCCTTTCCCGCGGACACGGGATTTTTCTCAACGGCAACCACCTGGCATGGTTTTTGAACGGGGTAACCTTCCTGGCATTGGGAACTGCCTGCCTCGGCAGGGCTGCTGTCTGGGTCAAGGTCGTTCTGGCCTACGTTGCAGCCGTGTGCGTGGCCGGGACGGTTCTTACGCTGAGCCGTGGTGGCATGATCGGGCTCGGCGCCGGCATTGTTGTATTCCTGGTGCTCAGCCTGATTGCCCTGGGGATTGGGGCCCGTGACAGAAGGTTGGCGATTCTTTTGGTAACCCTGGCTATCCTGACAGCCGGGCTGGGTGGAGGTTACTACCTGTTTTCGCAGAGCATGGCGGCCCAGGCCAGAATGAGCAGGATAATGGAGGACACCTACCGGATCAGCTTGTGGCCGGCGGCGCTCAGGCAGGCCCAGCTTGAACCGCTTGTCGGAACCGGCGCCGGATCATTCACCCAGATGTCGCGGAGACTTCGCGATTATGCCTCGAGCGGGGATGATACTTTTGCCCACAATGATTGGGCACAGACGCTGGCGGATTTCGGATTTCTCGGGCTTGTTCTCATCACCGCGACACTTTTCTTCAATTGGAAAACCGGCTTCCTTGGCTATGTGGACGCCCTGCGGCAACGCATGTCTGTTGCCAGCAGGCCCCAGAGCAACTCTGCCGCATTCGGAATCGGTGCCCTGAGCGCCCTGGCAGCATTCGCGGCGCATTCATTTTTTGATTTCAACATGCAGATCCCGGCAAACGCGCTTTTCGCTTCGGCCTGCGCCGGCTTTTTGGCCAACTCGGGAGTCGCCCCCTGGGGACACTCGGGCAAACGGCGTATCATCCGATGGCTCACCGGCACGGTCTCCTGCGCTGGAGGTATTTTTCTCGCGGTTCTGCTTTTCCGGAATGCCTCGGTGGAATGGGATTCCCTGCAGGCTGAAAACGCCTTGATCCTCGGGGACTATGCCCTCGCACAGAAGCTCACGGATGAAGCCATCAAGACGGCCCCACGACATTCCCGCCTCCGCCGCATTCTGGGAGAGTCCCTGATCCAAGGGGCCCCGGCATCAGAAAATCCGAGGGAAAACTATGTCCTTTCCACCTACCATCTCCGGAGGTCGACCGAACTCGATCCCGAAGAACGATGGAACCAACTTATGCTCGCCATCTCTCTGAGCAGCCTGCGCCAGCAGAGGGCGGCCGAAATCGCCCATATCGAGGCGATCCGCCTTGACCCGGGCAACCCCGCAGCTCACGAGTATTATGCCCTTTTCCTCGAAGGCACCGGGAAATCCGCGGAGGCGATCCGGGCCTACGAAGTCAGTCTCGCCCTGCCCGGGACAAAATTTTCCGCTCAACGGCTGAAATCGCTCCGTCAACGCGCAAAATCCGCACCTGAAAAGCGCTGATTGCGACGCTTTTTTGTCTATTTGTGTTGTCAACTCCTGCACGGGAGTTACAACGACGAATTACTGATTATGAAGACCAATCGTTTTATACCGGCTCTCACAGTTTTCGTCTTGGCATCGATTGCGGCAACCGGAAGTTCGGTAGCGCAACAGAACCGCACCAGACCGAATTTTTTCCTTCCTCCAGGCCCCTCTGACTTTGCCACTGATATCGGAGAACGTCCGGTCGGAGAGGGGGAAGGTTCCGGGATGAACCCGATCGGGATTTTTGCATCAAGCCCGTTCAAATACGCGTTCTCTGTCCGCGAAGGTTACGACGACAACCTTTTCACGACCCGCACCAACCAGGATAAGAGCTTCTACACAAACTGGGCGGCGGGAGTGGATTACCAGTTCGGAAGCCCCAGGCTCCAACTGACAGCCAACCTCGGCGGCGGAGTTACCTACTACTATACGCGGCCGGGAGACAAAATCGACTTCAACGGACAGTTCGCCCTCTCGGCGGTCTATCTCGCCACGCCAAGACTGACGGTTTCTGTCAACACCACAACCGCCTATCTGTCGCAGCCGGATACCAACCTCATCGGGGGCACCAACCGGGTGAACGGAGATTATATCTATACCAACACAACGATCGACGCCGCCTACCAGTGGTCGGAAAAATTCTCCACAGTCACCGGCTACAACGGTTACGCCAACTACTACCTTGAGCAGGAGTTGAATGACACCCAGTCATTCTGGTCATCCACTCTGAAGCAATCGTTCCGCTGGCTCCTCCTCCCGAAGACAACGGTTGTCGCCGAATATCGCGCCAACCCCATCATCTACACCGGCGGAGCGGATCTGAACAGCTTCGGCAACTTCGCCCTCCTCGGCTTCGACCAGGTCTTCAATCCGCGCTTCAAGTGGACCGCGCGCCTCGGTATCGAGCAGCGCTTCAACCAGAATCCCGTCGATGGCAACTCGATCTATTTCGGGCCTTACGGAGAATCCAACCTGAGCTACCAGTTCGGCCCGGCCTCGACTCTCTCCTGGAACGCCCGCTACGGAACCGAACCCTCCGGCCTGACCAATGTGACCCAGCGCCAGACCTTCCGCACCGGGATCGCGGTCGCCCACGCATTCACCCCGAGAATCTCCGCCAATCTGGGCTTTAATTTTGAGGTGGACTACTACGACCAGTCCGGCGTCGTCGATCCATTCTACGAGACCACATTCGACGTTGCTTTGGGAGTGAACTACAAAATCAACCGCACGGTTTCCCTCAGTGTCGGCTACCAATACGTGAACGTGATGGCGCCGGAAAACATCTCATTCGAATATACGCGGAATGTTGCGTTCGTAGGAGCCAATCTCAACTTCTAGTAATGCCCCGACACCGGTTTGTGCGCCGTTGTCATCAAGCCTTGCATGGCGGCTTTGTTGTGCTAGCTTGCCTCTCTAGCTCCGCCGCCTGAATTCCCCACTTTATTCCGTAATTTCATGAACAACAACGACAGCGGTGAACTGAAGCTTCACTTTCTCGATTACTGGAGAGTCATTCGCGTCAGGCTTCCGTTGATCGTCCTGGTCTTCCTTCTGGTGGTGCTCACCTCTGCGGTTGTCACCTACTTCATGCCGAAGGAGTTCGCTTCCACAGTGACGATGCAGGTGAAGCAGAACGACACCCTCATGACGATCTTTCCGGGCCAGAATGGCATCGGTTTTGACCCGCGTTTCCTAACCACCCAGTTTGAGATCATTCAGAGAAAAGAGATGCTCTACCCGGTGATTGATTCGCTCGGTTTGGAGCAGCGTTGGAAAGGTGCCTACGGGTTTTCCAGCAAGGAACAGGCCTACTTCCGGCTCCGGAACATGATCGATGTCCGGGAAATCCGGAATACCGAACTGATCCAGATCATTGTCATGAGCACCGACCGCCAGGAAGCGGCGGAAATCGCAAACCGGATTGCCGAGGAATACCAGAAAAAGCGGATCGACGACCAGCAGCAGATGGTATCCAGATCCCTGACCCAGTTGCAGGATGAGGTTGAGAAGCAGCGGAAGAAGGTGGAGGACCTCAGGAACGAGGCAACCAGGATCAGGACTGACAACAAAATTGCGGACTTCAGCCCGGATACAATGCAGGATCCCAGAGACGCGGCGAACGAAGTCTATCAGTCCGTCGAGCAACAGGTCAGCACCGAGAGGCTCAGGGTCTCCTCCCTCCGGGCAAAATACGACCAGATCGACAAGCTGACAAACGATCAGGTCATGCGCAGCATCTCAACCCTCGAGATTGTGGACCCCACAATCTCGCAGATCCTACCGCTCTATCAGGAAGCGTCCTCGGAAGAAGCGAGGATGTTGCAAAGCGGACTCGGAGTAAACCATCCCACCGTAAAGTCCCTCCGCGCCAAAAAGGATGTCATGGCCAAGCAGCTGGAGCAGCAAATCGGATCATTGCGAAGCAGCCTGGAAGCGAACCTTAATATAGCGAATGCCTCGCTCATCGAACTGGAGAAGCGCCTCAATGAAGCAAAGGACAACCAGCAGGACGCAAAAACGCGCGCCGCCGGTTATTACGATGCCAAGAACAGCTACATCCAGGCAAAAAGTGTGCTGGAAGCTGCGATCATGCGCCTCCAGACCGAGAAAATGAACCGGAATATGCCCCAGAATCCGGCGATCATCTGGGAGCGTGCCGAACCGGCAAGTGCCCCTTCCCGCCCGCGCGTGATGCTGAATATTCTTCTCGGAGTGGTGGTCGGACTCGTCTTCGGTGTCGGTCTCGCCTTTTTCATCGAATATCTCGATACCAGTGTGAAGACGATGGAGGATGTGGAAACCTTTCTACAAGTGCCTGTTTTGGCCGTTATCCCCAAAAACATCACTCTCCTCATTGATGACATGGATGACAACCCGGACGCGGAAGCCTACCGGATCATGCGCACGAATATTGAATTCAACCGGAAATCTCCGGACGCCAACACGATTACGATTATCAGCGGCGGCGCTGGGGAAGGAAAATCCACAACGCTCATCAACCTCGCCTACACTTTTGCCAAGGGTGGCTACACGACGCTCGTGATCGACGCCGACTTGCGGCGCCCCTCGCAGCATCGGCTCTTTGGTATTGAGAACGAGGCGGGCTTGAGTGATTACCTGACAACGGAGATCGATCTCGAGGAGGTCGTCCATCTCACGAAGGTCGACAATCTCTACCTCATGACCAGCGGCCAGTTGCCGAACGACGCGGTGGGCATCTTGAACTCCCAGCGGATGGTGGAGTTGATCGAAGAGGTCAAAGGCCGGTTTGACATCATCTTTTTTGACTCGCCTCCGATCCTCGGAGTCAGCGATGCATCTGTTCTCTCAAGCGCGATGGATCTCACGATCATCGTGGTTCAGCACCGGCGATTCCCAAGGGCCATGCTTCAGCGGGTCAAGCAGGCGGTTGCCAATGTGGGAGGAACGATTCTGGGGGTTGTGCTCAACAACGTGGATGTCCGCCACGACCAGCACTACGAATACTACACCAGTTACTACAACTATTATCACAAGGGCGGTAAAAACGATCGGCGCAAAGCTGCCAAGAAGAAAAAGCCCCAGGCAGCAGCCTCTGCAACCCCGGCAAAAAATGACTCAGAAGACGATGCCTATTAAATCCTTCATTCTGGTGCCCCTTTGCGGGCTTGCCATTGCCCTTCAGGCATTCGGGCAGGATGCTGTCCTTCGGCCTGGAGATCAGATTGAAATCCGTCTGGGCGGCGTGCCATCTGAAGAGGTGAGCCAGGTTACCGGCGTTTATACCGTGGATGGCGACGGGTTCATTAACATGCCCCACATCGGGAAGGTTCAGGCTGCAGGGGCCACGCAATCCCAACTGCAGGGAGCAATTGAATCGAGCTACAAAACCCAGCAGATCTACACCAACCCCTCGATCACTCTGGCCGTGCCCAATGCCGCGCGCTTTGTGGACGTGGGTGGCGACGTCCGGTCCCAGCAGCGGGTTCCCTTCACAGCCGATCTCACGGTGCTCGGGGCTATCACAGCGGCCGGCGGATTCACGGAGTATGCCGACCAAACCAAGGTCAAACTCCTGCGGGATGGAAAGGTGACAATCATCAACATCAAGGATGTCCGGAAGGACCCTTCAAAAGATTTGAAGCTCAAGCCCGGAGATAAAATCCAGGTTCCGCAGAGTTGGTGGTGATCCTTCAGCAGGCAGGACACATTGGGACGGGCCAGAAGGTCTTCCGTTGATCTGAGGCTGCTCCCTTACCTGATTCGTCCGGCTGTGCACCGTCAACATGGCAGGTGCCGAGGAGAGCCCCCCCTTTCTCCACTCTGACCGACCGGGCATGGACATCGGCTTCCAAACGTCCCCCCCGCCGGACATGAACGACCCCGCGACAGTGGACAATACCTGTCAGGTGTCCCCTCACCTCCAAATGTCCCGTCTCTACGGGAAGTGTAAAGCTTGCTCGGGCATTCTTTTCGATAAACACGGATGGAGCTGTGATTTGGCAGGCACAAGCAAGACCGGTGGAAAGATGGACCTCACCTTCGGACCTGAGCACCCCGACGATGCGTCCCTGAATATGTGCGGAACCGCAGACAATCCACGAACTGCTGAGGCTGCCTGACGGGCCAATGAGGAGCTTGCCCCTCGTGTCGATCTGCCGCGAGGTTGCCGAGTGGAGAATCACATCGCCAAGCTCGATGCACGCACCGCAGGTGGGACAAAGCGTGTTCTGAGCGTGCGGAGAAACATGGTGGTTCGTTCCGCACCGATGACAAAATATTCTGAGCCCTCCCGGCCTCGTCGCGGAGGGTAATGGTGTCGATTTTCCGGATGCCGCCGGATGAACCTCGTAGTAGTCTCCACAGGATTGGCAGAATGTCGAAATCAACTGCGGGGGCTCGAATTGCGAAAATCCGCAGCCCGGACATTGGAATCGCGCCTTCTGAGGAAGACGTGCCATGAGAAAATCAGGCGGAGACTTCGGCGGTCTTGCTCCGTGCGGAATCCGCCACCGGTGTTACGGTGCGGGTGCTTGCCGCCGGCGCTTTGGCAGAAGTAACCTCGGATTTGCCGACAAAGGTCGCGCCTTCCTCGATCACGATGCGCATGGCCTTGAGGTCCCCGTTCAGTTGCGAACTCGCTTTGAGTTCGCAGCGTTCGGTGACAGAAATATTCCCGTTGACGGTGCCGTGGACGGTGACGGCTTTCGTCTTTACCTCGCCTTTGACCTGCGCGTTCTTGCCGAGGGTCAGAACCCCTTCGGATATGATCTCGCCATCCAGCTTGCCGTCGAAAATCAACTCGTTGTCAAACTTCAGCGTCCCGATGATTTCCACATCGTTTGCAAGGATGTTCTTTGCGGAGGAGGGTTCTGCTGCAAATGAAGTCAGGTTGTTCAAATTCATAGTCGTAACTGATCATCATAGCATCCGGACAACCAAGGTCAATGCCGATGCCATCTGCAGCAGGCAAGCGCACAAAACTTCGTTGCAAAAAGGGAAAGATTCTCGCCATCCCAAGCCGGTTGAAGGTAACCTGCCCGGCCTATGAAAGACATCTTCATCGGCACCGACAGTGGGGCCACCACCTGCAAGACCGGCGCCGTCTATTCCGACGGCACCCCCGTTTCCCTCCACCTCGCACAGAGCTCGACAAACAGCGAACTCGGAACCGCGGTCGTCATCGAGGGCTGGGTCGCGGGCGTGGAAAAATTCCTCACGGAGAACAAAATGGTCTGGGGTCAGGTGCGCGGCGTGGGGCTTGCGATCCCGGGCCCCTACCAAACCTATGGAGTTCTGGACCGCACGCCCAACCTGCCCCCCTCCTTCGCGGGCTGGGAATTCCACGCCGAATATTCCCGGGCGCTTGCAAAACAGGCGGGAAGGCCGATCCCTCTGGTTGTGGGAAATGATGGCAACTACGGCGGCGTTGCCGAGGCTGCTCAGGTCCGCGGAGACAAAAAAGCGGGCGTTATCATGCTTGCACCGGGCTCCGGGCTGGGAGCCGCCTACATCGACCAGAACGGACTTCCGCTCGAAGGGGACGCTTTCTGCGGGATGGAAGCCGGGCACATGCCTGCGCCGATCCACCTGCTTGGACTGCCGGCTTTCACCTGCGGCTGCGGGCGCGACTGGGGTTGCTTCGAAGCCTATACATCAATTTCCGGCCTGCCGCAATTTCTCGACCATCTTCTGCCAAAATACCCAAACCACGAACTCGCGAAGCCCGGGCTCCCGCCGAAACAAAAAGCCCTCTCGCTTCGTGGGCTTGCCCAGAAAGGCGATGCGCTCGCACTCGAAATTTTTGATATCCAGGCGAAAGCGCTCGGGCTTCACGTCGCAAACCTCTCCATCGCCCTCGACGCAACTTATGTCGTGATCGGCGGCGGGCTGATCGACCCGCATTCCACCAGCGAAGAATTCCGCGCACGCTACCTTGGCGGGATCCGGTCTGCGGCAGAACCGTGGTTGTATCCGCTTCAACGCCAGACCATCAAAATTGTCCCGGCGGGTTTGGGAGAGCTCTCGCAGGCGATCGGTGCGGCGCTTGTGGCACTCTATACCTCAAGGAAGTAGGCAGGGAATACGCGGCTGAAGAGCTTCGCTCGGAGGGGCGCCGAATCCGTTGGTGCAGAGCCGCAACGCCAACGGCCCGGCCGCGCAATGGCATCCCGATGGGCCGAAGGCGCCGCTTCAGCGCGCGTTTGATTGGTCTAAAAGCCGTTCGAGTGACGGATCAGCTGTCGAACCGAGCGAGACCGCCTTCTTGTAGTGCTCCCTGGCAGGCTCCAGAGACGGAGGCTCGGTGGTCGCATACAGGACAGCCAGATTAAAATGCGCATCCGCGTAATCGGGTCGTATTTCGATGCTCCGTTTGAAGGACTCCTCCGCTTTTCCCTTGAGGCCCTTCTCTCCATAGCAAATGCCGAGGTAGTTCTGAGCGATATGATCTTTATCGTCGGTCACAACGGCCTCCTGCAAAGAGGCTACCGCTTCGTCGAAGCGGCCCTGCTTGCAAAAGACGATTCCGAGATTGGTGGCGGCGAAGGAATCCTTGGGATTGATCGCGATCGCTTTTTTCAAAGCGACCTCGGCGGCGGACAGCTTCCGCACCTGGATTTGCGTGACGCCTAGATTGGACAGCGCAAAATAGTTGTTCGGCGCCGCGTCGACAATCTGCTGGTAAAGCTTCTCCGCATCACCGAAGCGTCCCTGCTCGAAGAGCTTTCTGGCTTGATCCACCATGTCGCGAGTCGCGTCAGGCAACGATTCGGGTCCTTCTGCCGGGTTTGGCTGCGGGAAGCCGTCGGCAGGCTTGGCGATCGCCATCGTGACTGAGAGTGAGGAAGCCGTGGGCTCGGTCAGCGCGGCAATCGGTTCTTTGAAGAGAAGCCGTTCGTCATCGCTGAGCTGAAATGCGGGGCGCGCCAGCACGGACAGCTGCGTCGCTATGGTGTCCGATTTGACCTGGAGGGTCTGAAGTTCCTTCTCCAGTCCGCTCCGGGCCGTGTCGCGTTCGGCCTGCTCCTTGATCTGCCTGAGAATGATTCCGCGAAGGAGGTCGTTCTCCACCATCGTCCGCTTCTCATCCACCGTCGGCCGGGGATTGAGCTTCAGTCGGGCGGCCTCGCCGGATGACTCATCAAGCTGTTTCGCAAGAGCCTTGAGTTGATCGTCTCTGGTCGCTACCTGGGCCTGGCTCTCCAAAAGCCGGTCGTTCAAGGAATTGATCTCGCTCCGGAGCTCAGTCAGCACCTTCTCGTTTTCAGCGGGTTTGGCGGCGGCCTCGGCAAGCTTCTTCTCCGTCTCCGCCAGCCGCGCGGCGAGGTCCTTGTTATCCGCGGCAAGCTTGTCGAGTTTCTCGGTGTCGGTCGCCTTGGCCAGCTTGGTCTCAAGCTCCTTTTTCTCCTTCGCAAACCGGGCCTGAAGGTCGTCCTTTTCCTGCGTCAGCTTCTCCAGTGCCGCCGTATTGTCTTTGATCTTCTTGGTGCGGGCGATCACATCGTCACGTTGCTTTGCAATTTTTTTCCGGTCCTCCTCGAGGATCTTGCGCCCGGCCTCTGCTGACTCGATGTATTTCGAGGCGCTCTCGAGCTTTGCGAGAAGCCGTTGATTTTCCTCGAGGAGCGCCTCGTTGCCGGCCTCGGCGTCCGCGATCCGATCATTGAGCTCTTTCAGCCGTTTATCATCCACGGGGGGCGCTTTGGCGGCCGCGATTTCCCGATCCCTGACGGCGCTCTCCATGGCATCCTGCGCCTGCGCAAGCTGGGCCTTCAGCTCAACGACCGTCACTTTCCGCTTATCGATCTCCACGAGAGCGCTCCTGAGTTCCGCGCCCTGGCGGTCGAGCTTGTCCTGCAACCGCTGAACCTCAGCGCGGGAGGCGCCGAGCTGCTGGCGCAATGCCGCGGATTCCCCAGATGGAACCTGGGGGCGCGGCGTGGCTGCGGGAACAACAGGCTTTGTTCCCGTGGTGTTCGGACGCGGCACCACCGGACGGGAGGTGTTTATGGCAGGTGGAGGAAGCGGCAAATCCTGCTGGGGAAGCGGGCCTTCCGGACCTTCGGTAACAGCAGGCAGCACGGAAACCTCGCCCTCCAGCCGCGTGATGTTCTCCCGCGTCTTTTTCAGGCGGTATTCGACAACCGGGGGCTGCCAGTCCGGCTGGGACTTGACGATTTGTTCGAGAAGCTTTGCGGCGCTCTGGTAGCGGGCGAACGCCTCGCGGGGACTGCCGTCACGCTCGAGCTTTTCGCCGGTTTGAAAATCCTGGTAGGCGCGCAGGAAAAGATCGGAAGCCTCCTGCGACCATGCCGGAGCCGCAAAAAGCAGAAAGCCGCAGGTGAGAAGAAAAATTTTCCGAAGGGTGGTCATCACAAAAGAGCCTCATAGTCTGCTCCAGAGCCAACTGAATATCAACTTGAAACGGAATTTCGAACACGAACACCTGCCGATCACTACCGCGACCGGATCACCGGGACGACGCCTTTGGTGTTTTTTTGCAGGGGGCCGATATTCCAGAGGAGAAACCCGCCACGTCCGCGGGGGGTGATGGATTTTTCCAATGCAAGTTGCGTGGCGATCTCGGAGGCCGGCCAACCGTGCGAAGACATCCGGTCTACGGCGATCCCCGGCCACACGGGCACCCCGCGGGGGTTCACCTGGGGGCTCCTCCACCAACGCAGCAATGATGAAAAGCTCTGCGGCCCGCCCTCAGCCCAATAGAGCTGTGGGGCGAGGTAATCGACCCATCCCTCGCGCATCCACTTAACCGGATCCGAGAAGAGGTCATGATACTGGTCCACGCCCGCTTTCACATCCGCAGGCGATCCTTTCGTGTAAATTCCGAAAGGGCTCACACCAAACACGGCACCGGGTTTTGCGGAGTGGACCGCCTCCCCGATCTCACGCACGAGTGTGTTCACGTTGTTGCGTCGCCAGTCGGGCTTGTCGAGAGTGCCCCCGGCTGCGCGGTAGGCCGCATATGTCCGGTCGTCGGGAAAGGGATACACCGCACCGCTGTTGGTGGGATATGGATAGAAATAGTCGTCCAGGTGGACTCCGGCGATATCATACCGTTTCGCCAGATCACGCGCGACATTCATGATGTGTTCCCGCACCTGCGGCGCACCCGGATCCATCCACAGCACATTTCCGATTTTGTAGGCGAACTGCGGATATCTTTTGCTGATATGGTTCTCCGATCGGGGCTGGCCGGCATTCGCAGCAGCGCGGTATGGGTTCATCCATGCATGAACAGCAATCCCCCTCTTCTTTGCCTCGGCGATAAAAAAGGCGAGTGGATCATAGCCCGGCGAGCGGCCCTGGGTGCCCGTGAGATACCGGCTCCACGGCTCGACCTGCGAGGAATAGAGAGCATCGCTTTCCGGACGAACCTGCAGAAGAACCGCATTCAGCCCCGCCGCTTTCGCGGCATCCAGGAGGCGGATAGCCTGGGCTCTTTGGACCTCGCCCGGGAGACCCGGTGCCGAAGGGAAGTTGATATTATAGACGGAAGAAATCCAGGCACCCCGGAAATCCGCCTGAACATTCATGGTCAGGGCGAGGGCTACAAGGGGAGCAAATAACTTTTTCATGGTGGATCAACAGGTATGGTTTTCCGCAGGCGGGTCGGTTTGTTTGATGGGAGCCTCAACAAACAAAGCGATCACATTTCCTGTTCGCCAGCTCAATCGTTATGTTTTTACAAATCCATTTTCGACCCGGTGCGTCGGAAACACACCGGGACCGGTTCTGCCTTTTCACTTTCCTTGGAACGGATGCTGCTTCATCTTTCCTCGTGCTGAAAATTATCCCCGCCCTTTTCCTTGTCATCGCCGCTCCCGCCTTTGCGCGGGAGTTGTCGGTTGTGACTTACAATGTCGAGAACCTCTTCGACGCCGATGGCGTGGCGACCTACGAAGACTACCAGCCTCCGGCCTACACGCCGGAACACCTTGCCGTCAAAATCGGCAACATCGCAGAGGTGCTCGCACGGGTGCCGGGCGGGCCCGATGTTATTGTCCTCAATGAAATCGAGCTCGACCAGACGCCGGAGTCATCGCTCAGGGACTATGACGCATGGCTGGATTCGGTGAAGGACCAAAAGGTGGCTGATCTCATCGGCGGCTCCGTGATGCCGGAATCCTCCGCCGGCCTGCCCGCCGAGGCCTGGCTGCTAAAGGCCCTTTTTGATGCGGGCCTGAAAGGATACCATGTGGCGACGACGGATGAAAAACCTGGCGCATATGCGGACGGGCGCGGGATTGCGGTCAGGAACGTGATCTTCTCGCGCTTTCCCATTACCTCCGTCCGCACGCATGCGACCCCGAACGCGCGGGCCATCCTCGAGGCCGTGATCGACGTGGAGGGACATCCTCTCACAGTTTTTGCGAACCACTGGAAATCCGGCGCGGGTGACGCCGAGAGCGAGGCGGTCCGTTTGGAAAATGCCAAAACCCTCCGGACGCGCATCGATGAGATCCTCGCGGCCGATGCGAACGCCGACATCATCGTGGCAGGCGATCTGAACTCGCACTACAACCAGAAGCGGCGATACCGGACGATGCCAAGCACGGGTATCAACGACGTCCTTGGCGCCCAGGGCAACGAGCTTGCGCTCCGCGGCAAAGGCACCGGGCTCTACAACCTCTGGTTCGAGCTCCCTTCAAACAACCGCGGAAGCGACATCTACAAAGACGAATGGGGGACCCTGCTGCACATGATCCTCTCCCGCGGCCTCTATGACCAGAATGGCGTGCAGTATATTGACAACAGTTTTCAGGTGATGAAAATTCCGGGCCTCAACACCGATGTCTACGGGAGGCCGGTCCGCTGGTCCCGTTCAAAAACCCCGGGCGGTTTCTCCGACCATTTTCCGATTTCCGCCCGTTTCCGGACAGTTGAAGACGGGGACAAATCCCGCTGGATGGCGCTCAGCAAGCCGAGCACCACGGAAGCGGGATCCGATGCGCCGGTCCGCGTGGAGATTTCCACCGTGAATCTGTTCGATACCGCGGTGAGAACTGCAACGCTCCCGCCGGAGACGGCTCTGCGTGATGGCTCCTATAACGGCCGCGTCTTCTTCGTCGAGGGTCCTGCAACAGTTGATGACCAGGGCATCGCTCATGTCACCGTCCTCGGTCAGGACTACGAGATCTTCACACACGACAAAGACCTCCGCCCGGCAATCCGCGAGCAGATCAAAAAGGACTCCCGGCTGGGCTTCTACGGTGAGCTCGGCACCTACCGCGGACGATGGCAGTTTGTGCTTCAGGGCAAGGAATGGCTGGCCGCAAAGCCGACAGCCACATCGCGCACAGAGGCCACGGCCAAGTAAGCAATTTCCCGCGCAGATGCGGTCGGCAGGCCGCAAAAGGCCTCTCCACGGACAATGGCCGGGGGCGCCTCGCAGATTTTTCCCGACAGGTCTTGACAATGCCGGGAAACCGGAGATCTTAACCGTTCGCGCAAAAATCCCTTTTGCCGTTGGTCCTGCTGGCAGCCGTCATCGATGTGCTGCCGAACGCGAGCAGGGAAACCCGGCAGAAAAAGAAAGATAAAATACAATGCCAGTTCGTCTTGGTCGGTTTGAAATGCCGAAAACACTCGTCAAAGACGAGTCCACCGCAACCGATGTCTACGCCAGGTTCGTCGCCGAACCGTTCGAGGCGGGATACGGTCACACCTTGGGCAACTCCCTGCGCCGCGTGCTTCTCAGCTCGCTCGAGGGGGCAGCAATCACCTCGGTGAAGATCGAGGGAGCCCCGCACGAATTCACCAGCCTTCCCAACGTCGTGGAAGATGTGGTGGACATCATTCTCAACCTCAAAAAGGTCAAGTTCAAAGCCCACGATCATGAGGTCCGGAACCTCAAGCTCGCCGTCCACAAGGAAGGCGCCGTCACCGCAGGGGACATCGAAGGCACCGCGCAGTGCGAAGTCCTCAATCCGGAGCAGCTCATCTGCACTCTGGACAAGAAGACCAAATTCGAAGCGGAGTTCGAGATCAAAGTCGGCCGCGGGTTCGCCACCGGCGACGAGAACAAACACGCCGATCAGCCGATCGGGGTGATCGCCATCGACTCGATCTTTTCGCCTGTGACCCGCGTGAAATACGCCGTCGAAGCCACCCGCGTCGGCCAGCGCACCGACTACGACAAGGTGATCCTCGAGATCTGGACCGACGGACGCATCACTCCCGATGAGGCGCTGCTGCAATCCTCGGCGATCCTCCGCCACCACCTCGATGTGTTCGTCGGATTCAATGACGATCAGGTCGAGTTTGACGAGACCCCGCAGGAAGTCAGCCAGGAGAACACGCGCATGAAGAAGCTCCTGAACATGAGCGTGAACGAGATCGAACTCTCGGTCCGCGCCGCAAACTGCCTCAACAACGCGAACATCACCAGCGTCGGGCAGCTCGCCATGAAGACGGAGTCGGAGATGCTCAAATACCGCAACTTCGGCAAGAAGTCGCTCAACGAAATCAAGGACAAGCTCCAGCAACTCGGCCTCGGACTCGGTATGAAATTCGAACCCGGCATGGTGGAACTGCCCCCCGAACCAGCCGCCAAATAAGGATCACCCATGCGCCACCGCAAAAAAACCGTCAAACTCGGCCGCACCAGCGCCCATCGCAATTCGCTTCTCGCGAACCAGGTGTGCAGCCTCATCGAACACCAACGCATCAAAACCACGCTCGCCAAAGCCAAGGCCGTCCGCCCGCTTGCCGAGAAAATGGTCACTCTCGGAAAGAGAGGAGATCTGCATGCCCGCCGACTCGCCGCCGGCGAGCTTGGCCAGAAGGATGCGGTCAAGAAGCTCTTCGCTGAAATCGCGCCCCGCGCTGCCGGCCGGCAGGGCGGATACACCCGCATCATCAAGCTCGGGCCACGCCAAAGCGACTCGGCTCCCATGGCCTACATCGAGTGGGTTGATAATATTGTCATCGAGGCCGCTCCGGAGCCCGAGCCGAAGAAGCCTGCAAAGAAGCAGCCCAAAAAGCCTGCGGCTGAAAAAGCGGAAAAACCCGCTGACTCCAAAAAGAAAGAAAGCTAGACCTTCCGGCCGCCTCCAGAAATGGACGGCGGCCAGTTCACCAGCAGCTCCGGCTGACTGGTCTCTGGACGATTTCTCCCGAGAAATCCCCTGACGGAACCGGGCGGGAACCACAAAATTCCCGCCCGTTTTGTTTGTCCGGATAAATCCCTTTCCCCCTGCGATCGGTTAATTTGCATTTGACACCCCCCTTCCTCCGCGCTTACAGGAGCCGTCTAGTTGAGAGGGAGCAGGAAGCCTGAACGGTAGCGGCTTCATCAAAAGGGGAATAACTTGGACCTGACGTGAAAACAATCTGCGTTCCGGATATTTACGGATTTTCATCTCTGCGCCTGTCCGCTATCTGGCATTTCAGGAGGCATGCATGATTCCTTCGCGTTCGCGCACTCTCGCCCACCAGGATTCCAGGTCTGCCTACCCCAGGTTGCAGCCGCTCCTCAGGCCGATTCGCCATCATCTGCGCAAGGCGGAAAGCATTTGCAGGCGGTTTTGGAAATATTGGCTTGTGGAATTGCGGGCCAACGGATCCGAACTTAGAGAGCTCGTTCATAAAATCAGAGGCCGCTTCGCTCGAAAGCTTCAAGCAGAACGTGCGCACCGAGAACCGGAGCGAATGGACTCAGGATTACCCGCCGCCAAACGGGCAAGCACACGGCTTCCCACTTTCCCCCATGCCACAGCAAGCCCCTTCGGAAAAACCTCCGAGTCCCAGAAACAGGCTGGCATCCGGCCGATTCAAAACAAGGAGTCTGCCTTCCGCTTTCGGAATGTCCTGATCATCGGAGGCATGGACTTTCTGGGTGCAGCCATCGTGCACCAGCTCAACTCGACAGGATTCCAGGAGATCACGATCACTGATGATCTGGATGACTCGACCTGCGGGAAGATCGCCCCGCTGAAATTCCGGGAATTTCTCACCCGGGAGGATTACGATGACGCAGCAAAATCCCGGTTCCGTCCGTTCTCGGATTTTTCGCATATCTTTTACTTACCGGGGTGGGCGGATGGAAAATTGGGCGCTGCGAAGTCGCTCTTCTCCGCGACCTCAAGGACAGCAACCCGGCTTATCGCCATCTCCTCAGCCGCTTCACTGGGCCCCCGCCAGCGTTGCCCGATCGGGGAACGTCATATCCCCGAAAACTTCCGCCCGGTCACACAAGAGGGCTTGCTCTCCGGGCTTTTCGACCGCCATGCCTGCGCCAAATTGCCGGGCAAAGGATATCTCTCCCTGAAGCACTATCAGATGTTCGGGCCTGGCGAAGCCGAGGATGGCGGAGTTGGGGGGCTGATCAAATCCTGCAACCGGCAGATTCAGGCCGGCGGGCAAATCGTTCTTCCGGCCGCCATTGCTCCGGAAACCCAGGAAGGCGGCCGGCTGTTCGACTTTGCCCCCGTCCAGGAAGTCGCCAGAATGGCGATTTTTCTGGCGCAGAGCCATCTCAGCGAAGGCGTCTACGAAATCGGATCCGGCCGATCCTGCACACCGTGCGAACTGGTGAATGCCGCCCTCTCCGCGATGGACGGAAAGAAGGAAATCCTTTGGGATCCCGCCCTCCCCTTTCGCCCCCCTTCCCCTCAACCCGAAAAGGCCTGCCTCAGCCGGCTTGCGGAGGCCGGATGGGAGGATCCCGGACCTCATTTAGAACCGGCAGTCAGGTCCTATGTCACATCCTATCTCAATCCCGCAATCGAACTTGGTGACGAGCCGCCCGGCCTCAACCCAACCTCCGAACCCAAGTCACCTCCATCCCAGGTTTTGATCCCCCAGCGGAAAAAATTGAAAAATCCGCCGGACGCCTGAGAGCAGGATTCACGGACCGCGACACCAGAACTGATTTTTGGTGCGGGAAACGTCGTGGAATTTTCCTGAGATCTCTGCTTGCAACAGGTCGCAAATTATGGCTTAAGAAGGCATAACGTTAAGCTTCTTTTCCAAGCTCTTGGTTCCCGGAGATGGTTGGCTCCATGGACCAGGAGGTGTTTTGTTTGGAGTGATAAAGTATTTTGGGTTAGCTTTACAAATTGCCAGCGTGGTTGAAGCCGCAGAATAACAATGAACTTTGAAACCGGATTTTCCATGAGCGATCCCTTGCGGAGCCGCACATTCCGCGGTGCGGGCCAAACACCTCTCGGACGTTTTGCGTCCAGGGAGTCTGCCCGGACCCAGCAAGGGGATTACCCCCCGATTCTTCCATCCTCCTCGGCAAGAGCGGCATTCAGCGAGCGTCCGGTCAGCCGCCGCCTCATCATTGCGGCAACTCCGAAGGGCGGGGTCGGAAAATCATTTTTCCTCATCAATCTGGCCGACTGGCTGGTGGAGAAGAATCTCCGGGCTATCGCTTTTGACACCGATTGGTCGAGCGGAACGCTGACGCGCTTTCAGCCGGAGACCCGCTTTCTCACGACAACCGATGGGGAAGGATTTCAGGAAATCATTCACGGCATGGAGGACGCGGACCTGATCCTTGTGGACGGCTCGCCGGCTTCGATTCCCGAGTTGGTGGATTGGGTCGGCAGCAATGGGCTGGCCGGCAACCAATCCCTCGGTGAGGTGGGCGTCACGTTTGTCTGCCTCGTCGAGGAGGACAAAGACACGGTTTTTCAGGCGGGCGAACTCTGCCGCAGGCTCGGCGCAAGCGTGGATTGGCTGATCGTCCGCAGCCTGAAGACCAGCCCTGCCACGGAAATCTACGACAACAGCAAGACCCGCCAGGAATTGCTTCGCCTCGGGGCGGGAGAAATCACGATCGCCCGCCTGCCCTGGAATCTCCTCAGCATCATGCAGCGCACCAGCAAGTCGCTTTCCGGACTCCTGCAGGACAAATCGCTGTCGCTTCTGGAACGCCATCGCCTCCGCTCCTACCAGGAGCGGTTGTTCGAACAGTTTGCGGCGATGGAATCTGTTCTCCTGCCGCGGGTGAACCCGCATGCGGGCGCAGGAGCGCAAGCCGGTGCCGGGAAGGGCTCCGTCCGTCCGCGTATTGCTCCCGAGGAAGTATGACGTCCTTCACCTCTCATCCCCCCGCCAACGCCCCGCAGGCGCTGCAGAATAAAAGGTTGATTCTGACGGCCATCGACAAGGGGGGAGTCGGCAAGTCATTTTTCTGCGTGCGGCTGATCGAGTGGCTGCGCGAAGCACACAGGTCGTTCATCGCCTTCGATCCTGATTTCAACAACAGCACCCTCACCCGGTTTTATCCGGAGGCGCAGTTCCTCAATATCGGGCACAGCGAAAACCTGGATCTCATCGTCGAGGCGCTGGATTCCACGGACGTCGTGCTGGTGGACGGGGTCGGAGCCCAGCAACGGATTTTTATGGACTGGATGGAGGAGACCGACCTGCTCAAAGTGAAAGCCAGCCTTGGGCTTTCTGTGACGCTTGTGCTCATTATCGAGGAGGACAAGGACACGGTTTTTCAGGCGGGCGAGGTGGCGCGCAGGGTGGGTAGCCAGGCCGAATGGCTCGTGGTCAAAAATTACAAGCAGAGCCAGTCGCTTAGGATTTACCAGAACAGCCGGGCCAGGGAGGATCTTCTCCGGATCGGCGCAAAAGAAATCGACCTGCGGAAGCTCTCCGAGCATTTGACAACCATCCTGCAGCTCAACTCCTGGACGATCCCGCAGGCCCTCGCATCCAATACGCTGAACCTTCTCGACCGTCAGCGTCTTGTGGAATATACTCGCGAGTTGAATAATCAGCTCTCCGACGTCCAATCCATCCTGCTTCCATGAACGATAATCCAGAGATCCGTGCCAGAGTCCTCGAGTGGCAACGCCGCCATAACATTCAAGACAATGATCCCGCATTGGCCCTGATCGATCTGCTGGATGTTTACTACCGTCAACCCGTCGTGGTGCAGGCTCCGGCTGCCGATGGAAGGCCTGCCCAGCCACTCATCAGCCCCGAGGCGCTTTCCGATGCCGTCCGCAGCACCCTCCAGCCGTCGATTGACCGGCTGGTCGCTCAGGTCCAGGAGATTCCCAGAGGGGGAGGACAGGCAGCGCCGGTGAACGCCGAGGCTCTCGCGGCCTCGATCCGCCAGTCGATCCAGCCGGAACTGGAAAAGGTGCTGGCCAAGGTTCAGGAAACACCTGCTGCGACAGCCCCTCCGATCAGCGCGGATGTCCTCTCCGACGCCATCCGCATCTCGCTTCTCCCCTCTCTGGACCGGATCACCCTCCAGTTCCAGGAGCTGCAAAAGAAGCTCGAGGTTACCGACGTCGAGGAGTCACTGAAAAAAATCGAGGCCTACCACGAGAACATCGACTACTGCACCAAGAAGCTCGATGTGGTGAAAAAGGAATCCGAGGCATTGATTGTGAAGCTGGAAAAGGCCAGTGCGGAGATCAAACCGATTACGCGCGGGGCGGTGATGATGCTGATGTTGGTCGCCGGCATTATCGGATACGTCCTGGCCGTCATTTTAGGCCATTGAAGAAGGAACTCCAGGGCATTCCGGAACGCTCCGCTGAGAGGGCGGGCTTTTGTTCCCCTCTATGAATTTCCTGAAACAATTCCAGCTCCCGGACGAACACCGCGTCCGCGGATGGCTGCCGGTGGCCCTCGCCGTGGTTTTTCTTGTGGTGATGATGTCCATCGCCTCAAGCATCACCACGAGAACCCAGATCTCGGTCGGCATCGTGGCGATGGCGACGTTCCTGGTTCTCCGGTATTTCAACGAACAGGAGACCGTCCGGGTGGTTTTCCTGATCCTGGCGGCCTTCCTCTCGGTGGACTATTTCTACTGGCGGACATTCACGACGCTGACCTACCACGATCCGGTGAGCTTCCTGTTCGCGATGCTGCTGTATTTCGCGGAGGTCTACGGCTTTATTGTCTATCTTCTAAGCATCTTTGTGAACGTGGACCCGCTGGATCGGAAGCCCCTCGCCCTTCCGAAAGACGAGGATCTCCTGCCGACGGTGGACGTCATGATTCCAACCTACAACGAGGATCCGGAATTGCTGGAGGTCACACTCGTCTCCGCCCTCGAAATGGAATACCCGAAGAGCAAGCTGAAGGTCTATCTCCTCGACGACGGCGGAACAGACCAGCGCTGCCAATCGGAGGATCCGGAATTTGCCGCTGCAGCCAAACACCGGAGACTGGAGCTTCAATCCTTGTGCTTCAAATGGGGCGCCCAATACATCACCCGCGAAAAAAATCTGGGCTCGAAGGCCGGAAACATCAACAACGGGCTCCAGTTCAGCAACGGTGAACTGGTCGTGATCTTTGATGCCGACCATGCGCCCACGAGCGACTTCCTGCAAAATACCGTGGGCTGGTTCCGGCACGATCCAAAGCTCTTCCTGGTCCAGACCCCGCACTTTTTTGTCAACCCGGACCCGATCGAGAAGAACCTCCAGACGTTCTCCACCATGCCGGGCGAAAACGAGATGTTCTACAAGGTCATCCAGAGGGGACTGGATTACTGGAATTCCGCATTCTTCTGCGGATCTGCTGCCGTCCTGCGGAGAAAATGCCTCGTAGAAACCGGTGGCATCGCCGGCGATACCATCACCGAAGATGCGGAAACCGCTCTCGCGCTGCACTCCCGCGGGTATAACAGCGCCTACATCGGAATTCCGATGATCTCGGGCCTCTCTCCCGAAACGCTCACAAGCTTCATCGGGCAGCGGATCCGCTGGGCACAGGGGATGGTCCAGATCTTTTTGTTGAAAAACCCTCTCCTGATTCCCGGCCTGACGCTTCCCCAGCGCCTGTGCTATTTCAGCAGCTGCTTTTTCTGGTTCTTCGCCTACGCGAGGGTTGTGTTTATGCTGGCACCGCTCTGCTTCCTGATCTTCGGTCTGAAGATCTATGATGCGAACTTCGTGGATTTTGCCGCATTCGCCGCACCCCACCTTCTTGCGGTCTTCATGGTGTCGGACTTCCTGTTCGGAAAAGTGCGGTGGTCCTTCGTGTCCGAACTCTACGAACTTATCCAGTCGGTCTATACGTTGCCGGCCATATTGAAGGTTTTCCTCAATCCCCGGGCCCCTACATTCAAAGTCACGGCAAAGGGCGAAACGCTTGGCGAGGACTACATCAGCCCGCTTGCGAGGCCATTCTACATCTTCCTGATCTTTAACACGATTGCTCTGCTATTTGGCGTTGCCCGGCTGATCGTCACACCGGCAGAGAGCTTTCCGACGAGCATCACGATGATGTGGTCCGCATTCAACGTGTTTATCCTGCTGGCCGCGATGGGCACGCTTTTCGAACGCCGCCAGAGACGGGCGACCCCAAGAATGCCGATCGCCATGACCGCCCGGGTCAAGCTGGGGAAGAAATACTATACCGCGGAGATCCGCGATCTCTCGATTCAGGGATGCGGGCTGGTGCTGGATCCTGCCTTCGAGTCCCTGTTCGTGGAGGGCTCTGATTTGGAAATGACGATTCCGGGAGATCCGAAATTCCTCGATAGGCCCATCCACATCGTGATCCGGAATGCCAGGCGCGAGCCGGGCGCACTATTTGTAGGCGGCCAGTTCGAGCACACATCGCTCGAGGAGATGAAGCTCAAAGTTCTTCTTGTGAATGGCAACAGCCAGCGCTGGGTGGATTTCCAAACTTCCCGCGAGCGCCGGATCGGCGTGGTAAGGAGCGGGCTCTTCCTCCTGGCCCTTGGCGTGCGCTTTTCCCTGCAGCATTTCGGGCATGTCATGCTTGTCGCAAACACCAAACGCGCCGGAAAATCCTTTAAAACATCGCAGCAATCCGTTTGAACTCACTATGAACATGAAAAACCATCCCACACGAACGCTGACCCCCGGGGCCGGGCTTGCTGCCGTGACCCTGTTCCTGGCAGGCCTGCTTCCGATGTCTGCTCAGCAGGCACGGGTGCCGGTCATCCCTCCGACAGCTCCTTCCGTGCCAACCGGAGCTGCCGTTCCGGTTGCCCCGCCTTCCCCGTTCTCGCCGGTCGCAGCAGCTGCGGAGCCGATCAAAGACCAGATCCAATCATTCCGCCTTCCACTGAGGAGGCTGATCCCGCTGGACTCGCCGATGATGCTCCGGAACGCGAGCAGCATTTATACGGTTTTTGTGCCGCAGAGCGCCCGCTTCCAGGCCAAGACCTACGGGCTCCGCCTCAAGTTCACAAACTCGATCGCCCTGCTGAGCGAACGCTCGGTGCTTCGTGTGGTGATGAACGATGTCATTGTCGCTCAATTCTACCTCGATCGCGCAAAGCCGTTCAACGATGTGGATATTCAGATCCCGTTGAACCTGGTGAAAACCGGATTCAACCGCCTGCAGTTCATCGTGGCGCAGCACTACACCTACAAGTGCGAGGACCCCTCGGCTCCGGAACTCTATACCGAAATCAACCCGGACCAGTCTTATCTGACCACGACCGGGGAGTGGAAGCCGGTCACGGAGCGCCTGTCGTTCCTCAGGTGGTGGATCGATGAGAAGCTCTGGATCCCCTACCAGTTCAACATCTGCATGCCTTCCTCTGGATCGATGACAGATGAGCACCTCTCGCTGGGCGCTATTGTAACCCAGGGTATCGCGCTGGCGGTCAACAACCAGCCTTTCCGCGTTTCAACAGCGACAGCTCTCCGTCCCGGCATGGACAACATCGTCATTGGAAGCATGAACGAACTGGCCCCGTTCCTCACCGCCACGGAGGTCGGGACGATCAACGGAAGCTTTCTGGCCATAAAAACCCTGCCTGGTGATCCCACTCACTGCATGATCATCGTCAGCGGCCGCAGCCCCCAGGAGGTCAAGCAAACGGCCCTTGCGCTCGGCATGGTGAATTTCCCGCTGCCGGACTCCAAATATGCAATTGTGGACCAGATGACGATGCCGGAGAACGCATATGTCCGCAATGCGCCAATGCGCCTCCCGGGGCTTTACAGCTTCCGTCAACTGGGTTTCAAAACGACCACGATCAAGGGATGGAATACCGGAACCTACGCCCTCAAACTCTACATGCCGGGCGATATTTCGCACGAAGACCAGAGCAACGTCGAGTTGCGGCTGCACTTCGTCTACGGCGCTGGATTCCGCAAGGACTCCGTCTTCAATGTTTTTGTCAACAACCAGTTTCAGACCGCGATCCGCCTGAAGGATGTGGAGGGCTCGATGCACTCCGACCACCGTCTCTACCTCCCGATGCAGGCATTTCAGCCGGGTCTGAACGAACTGCTGCTCACGCCGAAAATGGTTCCGCTTGTTTCCAACCAGTGCGAAATCCTTCAGGACGAAAACCTCCAGTTCACCCTTTTCGATGATTCGGACTTTGTCTTTCCGAAGGCACTGAGAAAGGCGCGTCTTCCAAATCTCGGGCTTTTCTCGCAGACCGCGTTTCCGTATTCGGCCCCGCCGGACGGAATTGAGACTGCGGTTTTTGTGGGAGGCCGGTCTCCCGAAACGGCGAGTGCCGCCTGGACCCTCATGGGGAAGATGGCCCAGATCTCCGGAGCGCTGCTCTCGAATACGGAAATCTCCTCCAAGCTTCCGCGCAGCAGAAAGAGCCTCCTTGTAGTTGGCCCGCGGGATGAAATTCCTCCGGAGATTCTCGCCAAGGCTCCCGTATCCCCGCTTCAGGTGGGAAAAATGCGCTACATCGTGAGCACCAGCCCGAAGCCGGAAAAATATGCCACCTCACCGATTGAGGAATTCCTCCTCAAAGTGCGGGGCCAATCGGGGGAAAAGAATGAGCCGGAGCCGCCATCAACTGCGAATCTGAACATGACGGCCGACCTGATCGACGACATCGTTGCCGCGCAATTTGAATCCCCGTTCCACACCGGCTACCCGGTAACGGTGGTGACAGCCTGGGATGCCGACAACCTGCTGGCCGGCATCAATGTGCTTCAGGAACGGGAGTTCTGGGACTCCCTTGCCGGTGATCTGGCGGTCTGGAGCACGCGTCCGGACTCGCTCGCGGTCGCAAAAGTCGGCAATGATTTCATCTACAAAGCCACGAATCTGGTCACCAGGGTCTCAAGCCGCTTTGATCAGCAGCCCTGGTTCTTCGCGCTCATCGTCATTGTCCTGATCGTCCTGCTCGCATTGGGAGTCCGGGCGGCACTGCGCAAGCGCGAGCATCCGGAATAATGGGCGTAAGCAGGCAAAAGTGGATCGCGGGCATCGCCTTTGCGGCCGCGCTTCTTCTTGGCCTGTGCTACTGGTTTCTCGTGATCTCCGACCCCTGGCGGCTTCCTCCGCGCGATTGGTCGATCTTCAAAAAACAGTTTGTCTCACGCGAGGGGCGGGTGATCGACAACATAAACGGCAATGTGACTCACAGCGAGGGGCAAGGGTATGGCATGCTCATCGCCGAGGCCTATGGAGACAAATCCACTTTCGACAGGATCTGGAAGTGGACGAGAGAAAATCTTCAAACCCGCAAGGAGGACAAGCTCTTCTCCTGGCTCTGGAAACCCGGACAGGACGGAGGAGGCAGCGTTGCGGATGAGAACAACGCAAGCGATGCGGAGATTCTGATCGCCTGGGCGCTGGTCAGAGCGTCGGAGCGTTGGGGAAAGTATGCCTACCAGCAGGCGGCGGCCGAGATCCTTGCCGATCTGCGCCGGATAAATCTCAAGGCGATGCCAACCGGTGTGGTTCTGCTGCCGGGATCAAACGGGTTCATCAAGGATGACGGCGTTGTCCTGAATCCCTCCTACTACATTTTTCCCGCTTTCCACTCGTTCGCAAAAACCTTCCCGGGAAGCGGATGGGAAACTCTCTCAAACAACGGCCTCAAACTTGTTGAGGAAGCCCGTTTCGGCCAGTGGTCCCTCAATCCGGATTGGCTGCTCGATGGAGAGACCCTCAGTTTAAAAACCCAATTCCCTCCGGATTTCGGCTACAACGCCGTTCGCATCCCGCTCCATGTGGCCTGGAATGACCCGAAATCTCAGCTTTTGAAGCCTTACGCAAATTTCTGGAAACAATTCCAGGATTTGTCCAAGATCCCGTCCACGGTGAATTTGCAGACGAATACTTTTGGCGAGGATCCGGCCCTTTCAGGCGTGCAATCAATTGCACGTTTTGTCCTAGCCTGCGAATCCGGAACCCGCTTAACTGTGCGGGATATTTCTCCCGTGATGCCTGATGAACCATATTATTCCGCGAGCCTCAAGCTGCTGACAAAGCTGGCCGTGAGAGAGTCCTTGGGAGGTAAGCGGTGAATTTCAGGGCCGGCTCCGCAGTTTTTCTTGCCGCGCTGTGCGCGCTGAATCCCCTTCGCGGACAGGATCTCATGTCCTCCGAGCAACCGGAGTCCATCGGGTTGCCCACAGACGTCGAAGCCAAGCCGACGGCGACACCCTCCCTCTTCACGCCGGTTGTGCCCGGAATGGCAAGGCCTGGCGGTTCCACGCCCAGATCTCCGGTTTTTCTGCCGCCGGATATCCCTGCTCCAGCCATCCAGGCCACGCCGACAACGACGGATATTCTTCCTTCGGATGCGGCTCTTCTTGCGCAGCCGACTCCGACTCCGTTCCGCGTAGCTACCCCGGTTTCCAAAGCTCCGACACAGCCCCGCCCCGCGAGAGTTGTTACCTCGGAACCACAGCAGCCGGCGGTCAGTCAGGCACAGATCAGCAGTTGGGTGGCCCAGGCGACCGAGAGGCAGGATGCAAACCTTGCCACAAAAGCCGGCTGGGCATATTTCAACCGCGGCGAATTTTCTTCGGCAGGCATGTGGTTCAATCAGGCTCTTGAATGGAATCCCGGCCAGGGTGAGGCCGCCTACGGCCTGGCTTTTTCAAAGTTCCGCGAGGGCGATCTCAGCAGCGCGGAGGCCATTGTGAACTTCCGGGGGGACAGCTACCCGAAGATGCGCGTCCTGAAAGGCGATATTTCCTCCCGCCGGGCGGTGGAAGCCTACGAGGCGAAGAACTATCCGCGCAGCCGGGATCTCATGCTCACGGCCGCTCAGTCCCGCCCGCTCAGCCGGAACGAGCAGACGGTGCTTGCGTGGGATTACTACTACACCAAAGACTACGCAAAGTCGTCTGAACTCTTCGAAAAGCTCTACCGATCCTCGCCGAACGAAAATACCGCCCAAGGGTTGTATGCCTCCCTGGCTAAAACCGGAAATTATGAAAAGGCGGACACGATCGGGGAGACTGTCAAAGGCCCGCTGAAGAAAATGTATGGCACCTCGGAAGCCAAACGGTATTTCAAGTCCGGCCTCTACGTGGCAGCGGCGGGAGCCGGTGGTGAAAAAGTTTATCGCGTGCTTGAAAACTACACGAGCCCGAGCGTTGCGCTCGGGTTTATGTACTCCGGGAAATCAGGAACCGAAGGCGAGGGCCAGCTCAGCACGGGAATCGTCCCGATCCTATCCGGCCGCATCTATCCTTCGAACAAAACGATGCTGACCGCCCAGATATCACGTATCACCCTCAATTCCGGGGATCTCGCGGATTACTCTGTTGTTGGACAATACCCCGCTCCTGTCACGACAACGGTCAATGGCGTTACGACGACAGCTGTCCCGGCTACAAAATACTCCTACACACCCACCACCTCGCTCAACAACCTCTGGGATTTCTCGGTCCACTTTGAATATCAGGATTGGGTCACCTGGTATGTCACGTTCGGTATCACTCCTTCCGGTGGCCCTCTCAATTCCAAGCCGATTGGAAATATCGGGATGATCTACCGCGACGAGAAGGGCTACGTGCAGGCTGAACTCTACTCGAAGGCGGTCAAGGACAGCATCCTTTCCTACGTCGGCAATACGGATCCCTACAGCGGAAAAGACTGGGGCGGCGTCACCGAGTCGGGCGGCCGGATTTCCTTCTTCCGCTCGATCGCCCCGAAATGGACAATTTTCCTCAACGGCAGCTACGGGTATCTCGACGGGACAGATGTCAAGACCAACACCCACCTCTCGGGCACAGCCGCTCTCGCCTACGAATTTACCGTCAAAAACTTCGAATACATCACCGTCGGACTCGCTGGCTCCTACGAGACCTACGAGAACAACCAGAACCATTTCACCTACGGCAACGGCGGCTACTTCAGCCCGGAATATCTCGCACAGGCACTTGTTCAGGGCCAGTTCCTGACGGAGGAAGGCAAAAAATGGATCGCGGCGGGCACTCTCGGACTCGGCGTTCAGAACAATACCCAGGCCGCCAGCCCGTATTTTCCGCTGGATCCGGACGGACGGAATTTCGATTCTGAGGAATCCAGCACTGTCATCGGCCTGATCGCGGCACAAGGGGCCTACCTGATCTCACCAAACTGGCTGATTGGCGGGCAGCTCGGTTACGCGGTCACAGCGGACTACAACGAGGGCTCTATCGGCCTCTACGTGCGCTATTTCTTCGAGCCGCGCAATGGCCTCCTCCGCACGGACCTCGGACTGGACAGGCCGTAGTCTTTCTCACGTTCACCACGTTCGTCTGCAGGGATGCGGTTCAAGGCGACCACGGGTATTCGTTTCCCTCTCCCACCCCCTCATACCTGGCTGTCATCACATTGGGGTCGAACTGGTCGTAGCGCTGGACGTGGCCATCCGCGAAAAGCAATGGCGTCGACTGGCCCTTGCCTCCATCTGGTTTGAACGATGGGGTCTGGCTGTAATCATCCTGATCCGCATCGGTTTCCGAACCTGTCCAATAGATGCATTCCCCGGCCAGGATGTGCTTGCTCATCTGCGCAATCCTCATCCGGTTCACCGCGTTGAATTCACCGGACTCCAACAATCCGGCGCGACTGCCCAGGTAGAAACCGTAGTCAACTCCGGGAACATTGGAGGACTGGAACACCCTCCTGCTTTGTCCGATATAGGCTTCGATCTGTTGTTGCCATGGCCAGGTTGCGGGATCGCTCAGCTCCGGCTGATACGTCACGTCGCCGGTTGCGAGCGGATAAAAATTTCCGTGATCGGAGGCATATCCATTCAGTGCCACTCCGATTTGCTCGAGGTTGAAGACAGACTTGGCATCCCTGGCCTTCTGCAGCGAGGAATGGACTGCCGGTGTGATCAATGTCGCAAGAACCGCGATGATCACAACCACAACGAGAAGCTCAATAAGCGTAAATCCACGGCTCGTCATTGCTCCTGCATAGCGATGGCGGGCTGGTTGTTCAATCTTATCGCATTTGTGCGCTCTCCTTGGGCTTCACTCTTCGCACCGCAAGCGAAGGCGGGGGAGACAATGCCTGGAAGGAGTTAATGGCTTCCCAAAGAGGTTCCCGATTCGAACAGGCTGGTCCGAGGGAATCATCGTTCCCATCCAGGCAGGATCATGAAAAGATGGGGCCACTTATGCCCGTGCTGTCTCCGCTCCTTTTGGCGACACCCATCGTCGACCATCACGCAAAAACTATTACCGTAATCCGCTCCATGACCATCGCTCCGAAGAATCCAACTGCGGAGGACCTGTGATTTACCTTCTCGCTGTTTCCTTTCTCTGGGCTTTTTCATTCGGCCTGATCAAGGGGCAATTGACCGGCTTGGATCCCGTGGCCGTGAGCACCGTAAGGCTGGGTTTTGCCGCACTCGTCTTTTTGCCTGTGCTTCGTCCGTGCGCGCTACCGCCACGGAAGGTGGGTGTTTTGGCCGGGATTGGCGCTCTCCAGTTTGGCGCCATGTATGCTCTCTACACGCTTGCATTCCGCTTTCTTCAGGCGCATGAAGTCGCGCTCTTCACCATTTTCACGCCCCTGTATGTGTCGCTGTTGGATGCGGCCTGCCAGCGAAGGATGCGGTGGCGGCATCTGCTGGCAGCGCTCCTGGCCGTCTGTGGCACGGCGCTGCTGGTCAACCTCCATGCGGGAGGCAACGGCGTTTGGACTGGTTTTCTTCTCATGCAAGTCTCCAATCTCTGCTTTGCCGCAGGGCAGTTGGCCTACAAGCGCTACCACAGGCATCTACCCCCGGGAGTCGAGGCGGGACGGGTTTTCTTCTGGCTGTATCTCGGAGGCTTGGGCGCCGCGCTGATCGCATCGGCAGGCGTTACGGAGTGGGCCGCCTTCCGCCCTTCTCCAGGCCAGTGGGGAGTCATGGCCTACCTTGGTATTCTGGCTTCGGGGGTCGGATTCTTCCTCTGGAATCTGGGCGCAACAAAAGTCAATGCGGGCACGTTGGCGGTATTCAACAACGCAAAAATCCCGCTCGGCATCGCCTGCTCGCTTCTGTTTTTCGGGGAACACGCGGAGCTCTGGAACCTGGCCGCCAGCCTGGGCATCCTGGCACTCGCCGTTGCCATCGCTTGCTCAGGGAGCGAAGGCGAAAATCAGACGGTAACGGCAAAGACAAACTCCGCCGGCTCCGTTTCGTGAAGCAGGAACTCCCTGACGTTTTCGAGTCGCAAGTGAGTGTGGGCAGTTCATAATGGCCGGCATGAACGAGGAATTCCCGAAACGCCAACTGGAGTCGCTCTGGGCTCCCTGGAGGGTCGAATATTTTCAGGCAGAGCACCAGACAGGCAGGGACTTTTTGACAGAGGCTGCAGAGTCAAGCGATGACGCGGCCCATCTGGTCATCGCAAGGAGAAAGTCCGCTTTCCTCATCATGAATAAATACCCTTATTCCGCCGGGCACCTGATGGCTGTCCCCTACAGGAAAATCCACGTGATGGAGGAACTCACGGAAGGGGAAGTTCTGGAGCTTTGGGAGCTGTCGATCCGTGCTCAGAAGCTTTTGTCGGTGGCGGTCAAGGCCCAGGGATTCAACATCGGATGGAACCTCGGAAAAGCAGCCGGTGCCGGGGTGGACGATCATCTTCACATCCATATCGTGCCGCGCTGGGTGGGCGACTCGAACTTCATCGCGGTGATTGGTGGCACGCGCATTATCCCGGAGGCCCTTCAGCCCCTCTACGAGCGCCTGGTCGCCATCCACAGGGAACTGCCATGACATTTTCAGCACGCGGACAGATGCTGGCCGGCGGAAGCGGGATCGAGCAATTGATGGATGATCTCGGCCATGCGCTTGCCGCCTCCGGCCCATCACCCCACATGCTCGGCGGAGGTAATCCGGCCCATATCCCGGCCATGGAGGAAATCTGGCACAGCCGGATGAAAGAAATTGTGGATGACCCTGCGACTCTCCGGCGGACTCTCGCGATCTACGATCCACCGCGAGGGAATCCTGACTGCATCCGGTGGCTTGCTGAGCTTCTCCACGAGGAATACAATTGGCCGGTCGGACCGGAGAATATTGCCGTCACTCCTGGCGGGCAGACAGCGTTCTTTTTTCTCTTCAACCTCTTCGGTGGAAAACGTCCTGATGGATCGCCCGGAAAAATTCTCTTCCCGCTCATGCCGGAATATATCGGCTACGCGAATCAGGCGCTCGAAACGGAAATGCTACAGTCCAGGCGGCCACGGATCGAAAAAACAGGCCCGCACACATTCAAATACCATATTGATTTCGAGAATTTCCGGCCGGGCCCCGACATCGGCGCACTGTGCGTTTCCAGGCCCACAAATCCGAGCGGAAATGTGATTTCGGATGCGGAACTGGCCCGCCTCGCAGCAATCGCCGCAGAAAGCAGAATCCCCCTGATTATCGACAACGCCTATGGCTGGCCATTCCCCGGAATCGTATTCGGAGAAGCGGCGCCGCTCTGGACAGACAGCACCGTCCATGTGATGAGCCTCTCAAAGTTCGGGCTCCCCGGCACCAGGACCGCATTCATTGTCGGACCGCCGGAGATTGCCTCGGCCGTTTCCTCGATGATGGCTGTCACAGGTCTGGCGAACGGAAATTTCGGACAGGCGATAGCAGGCCCCCTCCTTCGGAACCGGCAGATCCTTGAACTGAGCCGGGAGGTCATCCGGCCGTTCTATTTGCAGAAGCGGAACGCAGCCCTCGACGATGTCGCGGAGCTTTTCCCCGATGAGCTGCCCTACGCCCTGCACGAAAGCGGCGGAGCCATGTTCCTCTGGCTCTGGATGGAAGACTCGCGCCGCTCCTCACGCGAGCTCTACGAGAGCTTGAAAAAACGCGGCGTCGTGGTCGTGCCGGGAGAATACTTCTTCTTCGGATTGCCGGACGATGGCTGGAGGCACCGCAGCGAATGTCTCAGGATCTCATTTGCCATGCCCGATGCAGAAGTCCGGGCCGGCTTGCGCATCATCGCGGAGGAAATCGCACGGTAGCCACGGCAGGCAAATCCGGCATCTGCTCAAGGGGTCTCCACAATCTGCACACCGGAAACCCCTGTCCAGCCGCCGCTGAGATCTCCCTTCCAGTCCAGAGAAAACTGCTTGGCAGTGTTTCCCGGAAATACAACGTAGTTGGCCTTCTCAATGCTGCCTTCATCTTTCGAAGTTGCCTGAACGAACTTTCCTCCCAGCCATGTGAACGCGTAATAGAACGTGTTGTCAGCAGCAATTCCTCCTGATGGTGAGGAAATGGCTACCCGGCCGTTTCCACCGTTATCCCCGGCATTCAGGTAAACGTGGACATCGTATTTGGCGTAGGGAATCCCGCCGACAGTCAGCGAGCCGCCCAGTTGGATATAGCCTTTCAGCAACCTAAGATTGCTGCCCTCAAATCCCCATGGCTCCCCCGTTCTTGAGCGCCAGGCCGTATCACCCGGCGGCACCTTCCACTCGACGGCCATGCCCTTGACGTCAGCGCCCATGGAATCCTTGATGGCGGTCTCCGATCCGTTTGGCCCGGGCAGGTTGTTCCAGTGCGATTGCTCCACCTCGACCTGTCCGGCCGCATCGTCGGGCTCCAGTTCCGTTTCGGCGTTTCCGGACACGGAAAAATTCAGCCCTATGGACTCGGCTGCTGGCAAGGCCGGCAGGGCAGTGAGCACCATGAGTCCGCCGAGCGTCAGGAGGGAGAGAGAGGGAAGCATTTTCATAGGACGGAAATTATAGGGCCGAAGCTGGCTGCAGTTCAATTTGGAATCAGCCGGCAGGCCGGATTCTGCTGGAGAATCGCAAACTCCGGAATCACTTCACCCCGGACCCGGGAGCCGGCATGACATGATCGGGAATCGCCTCCCTGGCATAGACGCGGATATAGTCGACCCACATATCTGTGCCGTTCCCGTATCTCGTCAAATTGATCGGCCATCCGCTAATGCCCCCGATGGCGTAGTTCACCAAAAAGCAATGGGGGGAATCCCGTGAGACATCGTTGGTGGGATGGCGGAACACCTCAAGATCGTCAAAGAAATACACGGTATCTTCCAGCCCGATTGAAACTGCATAGGTATGAAAGGTCGTGGACCAGTAGGATTTGCCGCCAAGCTCCATCATTTTCACCACTTTGCTGGGGTGTTCCTTCTTGCTGCCATCGGGGTTTTTCTGCCCCCAGGGATGGGTGACGATGGAGTAGCCCGGATGGTTGGGGTTTCCTTTTCCGTTTCCTCCGTATGCTTCGATAATGTCGAGTTCATCGCCGTTCTGTCCGCGGTCGAGATGGGTGATTGTCCAGAAGGCCGGCCATGTCCCGATCGCTGACTGCGCGGTAAAGCGGCATTCCAGATAGGCTGGGGCCTTGGCCCAGACACCTTTTCCATCCATGTCCACAGAAGCCAGAATCCCGCTCCTGCCCTTCGGGGATTCCGAATCTTTGCGCGCAGCGATTTTCAGCCAGGTCCCCGCCTGCGAGAAGGGTTTCCCTTCCCCCAGCACATCTGAAAACTGCCAGCCGCTGAAATCGCCGAACCGGGGCTTGTGGGCGTTATAGCGCGCACCCCGCCCGTCGTTTGAAATCGAGAGTGGACCATCAAAGTCATCGGAAAAGATCAGTTTGAGACCCTTTGCGCCGGGGGGATCCGTTGGAGGAATGCCCTGCTTCCATTTCACGCCACCTTGGTTGAAGAGTTGCAGTTCGCAAATGTCCCGCTTGCCATCCTTGCTCATCGCAAAGATTCTCACATTGACCGGCCCGTTGGGAAATTGGTCCGCAGGAAAAATAAACGACCCTCTTCCCTCGGCATCCAGCGTGATCCCGTCGGGTGTCAGCAACTCATCATGCCCCCAGGGATTCGGATCTTTGTCCGTCGGCTGCTGCCAGCAGAGAGCTCTCGCGGAATCCAACCCGACCACCCGGATTTTGATCTCCGTATCCCCCTTGACCTCCGAACGGTAGGGCGGCTCCGTGACATAGACAGCCTGAACCCAATCCTCCCCCCCCCGCTTCTGGCCGTAATTGAATTCGCCGTAAACTTCCTGCTTCTTGTCATCCTGAGCCTCCGCCATCGCAAGCGAAGCGGTCAGACAGAAAACATATGCCAGGATTTGCCTTGTCATTCATCCAACATGATTTTTGAAACGATAAACACAATCAAAACCAAACCCGAGGCCGTACTTTTCGTAGTGTTACGAATTTATCGAACTGAAGCAATCGGACCGTAATCTGCTGTAGTGCCCCCCAAGGAGGAGGCGGGATTTGCTGTTGAGTTCGCAACGTCAGCCCCGTATCGTTACCCATTTAACGGGACCCGATTACCTGATTTTTTATAACATCGGCAGCGAACCCTTTCCCTGTCCACCCCGGTAGCGGCAAGCCGTGGTGGTCCGGACCGGAATCCATCGACTTGACATGACTTCAACCCCAAACGTCCTCGTCTTCTTCACCGACCAGCAGCGCTGGGACTGTTCCGGCCTGCACGGCAATCCGCTTGGTCTCATGTCGAACTTCGATCGCATGGCCCGCCTCGGCACACACGTGGCCAACTCTTTCACGTGCCAGCCCGTCTGCGGACCGGCGCGTTCCTGCCTGCAAACCGGCCAATACGCAACCGTCACCGGTTGCTGGCGAAACGGAATTCCTTTGGGCGGCCAGGCGCCAACCCTTGCCGGGTGCTTCAAGCAAGCGGGCTACCACACCGGCTACATCGGAAAATGGCATCTCGCAGATGATTCGAGCCAAGGGCCGGTCCGCGAGGACCAGCGCGGAGGCTATCAGGAGTGGCTCGCCAGCAATATTCTCGAGTTCACCTCGGATGCCTACGATCTGAAGCTTTACGACAACGACGGGCTGGAACACCGGCTTCCGGGCTACCGGGTGGACGCGCAGGCGGACGCCATGATCCGGTTTCTCGGAAGAAACAAGGACCGTCCGTTTTTTCTATTCTCCTCGTTTCTCGAACCACACCATCAAAACTCACGGGACGACTACCCGGCCCCGGTCGGCGTTGCAGAAGCGTATCGCGGAGCGTGGATCCCTCCGGATCTTGCCGCACTTGGCGGGAACACCCACCGCCAGATTGCCGGCTACTATGGGATGGTGAAGCGGCTGGATGAAGCCCTCGGCCGCGTCCTCGATGCCCTTAAGAGTCTCGGGCTTGAGGAAAATACCATCATCCTGTTCACATCCGATCACGGCTGCCACTTCAAGACCCGCAACGGCGAATACAAGCGGTCCTGCCACGACGCATCGATCCGCGTGCCCACGGCATTTTCCGGGCCGGGATTCCAAGGCGGCGGCCACATTCACAAACTCGTAAGCCTTGTGGACCTGCCAGCCACGATCCTCGACGCCGCTGGTCTGAATGTCCCGGAGACCATGCAAGGCCGGTCTCTCCTCCCGCTTCTTCGTGGAAACACGGCTCCCTGGCCCGAAGAGGTCTTCGTCCAAATCAGCGAAAGCATCGTCGGCCGCTCGATCCGGACAAGCCGCTGGAAATACGGAGTCACCGCACCGGACAAAGATCCCTGGAAGGACTCCTGCTCGGACCGCTATGTGGAGACTGAGCTATATGATCTGGAGTCGGATCCCTACGAACTCAACAACCTGGCAGGCAGATCAAAATTCCGGGAACTCTGCGATCGCTTGAAAGCAAGGCTGCTCCAAAGGATGGATGAAGCCGGGGAGCCCGAAACCGTGATCGAGAACGCACAGGCTCCCGCTGCATGAGTTGTTACCCTAACGTCCTTATAACCTGATAACGGCTTTTCCCGAAACGCGCAAAGCCAGTGCAATATAGCACAGTCTGGATGGGGCAGCCCGCAGGCCAGGTCAGCGGGACCAAACGAGTTAAATCTTACCGCAGCCAAGGATCGTTTTTCGTTATCGTGGTTTTGGGTGACCCCCATTCTGCCTAGCCCGTAGAATCCTATGGGTCCTCAAACCGGTTCACGCGAAATCCATTCGTCCGGACGGGGGGGGATTTTGCGGAAGGCAACTTTCCCGGAACCGATTTGCTGCGCAGCACGGTTTCATCAGCGGGCGGTGCCGAAATGCTTCCCGTGGTATACGTGTTGGTGACAATCATCGCACTGCGGCCTCCACCGGGAAGCTTCCTTCTCGCAGCTATGAACTGGCCGGGCCTATAGTAGTTTGTCAGGTCCCGCTTGAACGCCGAGCGGTTGATCCCGATGTTCAGGTTTTTGCGGATTTCAAAATGCAGGTGGGCCACATACATCCCGCGGTTTGTTCCAATCGTCCCGACCTGCTGGCCTTTCGTGATCTGCTGGCCCTCGCGGACAAGAATCCTGTCCAGGTGCGCATACATCGAGTCCACCGTCTGCAGGCTTCCGCCATCCATAAAAACGTGCCTGATCAGGACGACGTTCCCCCACCCCATGCGCGCATCCCGGGCGAATGTCACAAATCCGTTACCGATCGAATAGACGGGTGCGCCAAGGTCGCTGTTCCCACCCTTCAATCCATTCCAGTCCTCGCCGGGGTGATAGGAAAGAAACCCGCGCGAGGTATAATATCCCTCTGCATCCGGTTTTCCGACCGGCTGATCAAATCCGTCAGCTATCCTCGTGCGGACTTGTCCCGGCTGGGGAGCCGCCACAAGTCCGGTCAGCAAGAAAAGAAGTGCGATCCAAAAATACCATCTTCGCATGGACGGACAAAGTTACGCTGCCGGGCGAAAATGCGCAACATCTCCGCGCTTTCCGCAAGCACTGCCATCAGTGGCCCGGCCCTGGATCAAATTCCGTCGCCGTGCAGACCCGCCACCTCGGCATCAGCGACAGGAGCACCCTTGAGAACGGCTGCAAGAGTCACCTTGTCCATCAGTTCGGCCACCATGTTCCTGGCCTGCAGCATAACCCTGCGGAATCGACACACGGGCTCCTGGGTGCATCGCTTGTAATCCGTCACGGAGACGCAGGCGATCGGAGCAAGATACCCGTCAAAATGCCGGACGACTTCTCCCATCGTAATTTTTTCGGGATTTTTTTTGAGCATGTATCCCCCGCGCTTGCCAGGGAGGCTCTCCACCCACCCGCGGGCTTTCAGATCGAGCATGATATGTTCGAGAAACCTCTTGGGAACATCATTCCTGCGGGCCAGTTCAACGATCGGAATCGGTTTCCCACCGTGGTGCTCCACCAGTGTGAAAAGGGCCCTGAGGGCATAGTCTGTCCGCATGGAAAGCTGCATAGACGACAAATCTAGACGGGATTACAGCGAGATCAAGCGCCACCTTGCAGTGCCCCGCTCGGCAAGGCGCTACAGCGGTTTCTCGTAGATCCGCCAGGTCCGTTCGAATTCTCCGCCGACGATCTCGCAGTTCTTTATAATCTCGGAATTTGTGTCTTCTAGCCAACCCAACGTGGCATTGGCATAGCGTTCCTGCGCGCGGACGAACTGCTCGTGGATGAGCCACGCATGAAGCCCCCGATCCCGGCAGCCGGGCACAACACCGAGCACGGTCTGGCGACAGGAATTCACCTTTTGCGTTTTCATCAAAAACAAGATGTGGGGCAGCCTCAGCCAGTGAGGAGTCCTTTTCACTTTGGCGAGAATTTCATTGAAGTTCGGGAGGGTGATCGCCACCCCGGCATCCTGGCCATCCATCTCGGCGATCAGAAGAAGCTTTGGATCCGCGATCGCACGGATGTCGTCGGCGGCTGCGAGCAGGTCCTCCATCGAAATGGGAACAAATCCCCAGTTCCGCTCCAAAGTCGCATTGTAAACTTCGCGGACAATTTTCAGTTCCTCCGGAAGCCGGGAAATATCCATCGTCCGGATTCTGAGGCGCGAGCGGGAGGCGATCCGGTCCACGATCCGGGCCAGACGCGCCGGCTGCGGCAAACGGTACATCGGAAGATTCATGGCGTGCAGGACCCGCACACTCACCAGCCCTGCGCCTTCAAGCAGCGACAGGTAATACTCGGGATTCCAGGTCAGGCCAATCATCGGGGGAAGATCAAACCGGTCGGCCAGCACTCCACACTCGTCGTTGATGCTCGGATTGTAGGGCCCACGCATGTGATCCATCCCGGCCGCCCGCAAAACCTCCTCTGCCTGCCGGATCAAAGCTCCTGCTGTCGCAGGATCGTTTTCGCATTCAAAAAATCCGAAGAATCCGGTCCTGTCGGAGTAGCGCTCGTTGTGGGAGCGGTTCACAATCGCAGCAATCCTGCCTACCGGACGGCCGTTCCTTGTGGCTACAAAGGCAGCAATTGTCCCGTGCCGGACATGGAATGCCGACTTCGTGGACAGATACTTGGCGACGCTACCGGGACACGGCG
>CAZRIL010000017.1:0-60389 GCA_964600115.1 uncultured Chthoniobacter sp.
AACTCTTGGAAATAATCGCACTTTGCAATTGATCAGGGAGGACGGGCGTCCCGCCCGTTTGGGCACTGACTCTGCAGGCGCAAGCCGGCGTCTTCACAGGCGGGACGCCTGTGCTCCCTGTTCTGCGCTGGCCGCCTTTCCGTCTCCCTATTTCCGGGAACCGGTATTACCCCGGACACCGAGATGGGAGGAATGAATTGTCGTGCGGTTCGGGATAATCTTAAGAAAGCCGTGCTGCTGAGGTTCCCCTCACGGGGTTTCCTCTTTGGGGCTCTGCTTGATTTTCGGATGCTTCAGCCGTGAGATCTCCGCGGTGCCGTCTTTTTTCAAGAGGATGAGGTGATCGTGAAACGCCTTGAGCGTGCTCCTGTGGCCGATGCTGACAAAGGAGATGCCGAGTTCTCGAAGCCTCAGGTAGAGTTCGCGCTCGTTGTCCTCATCGAGCGAGCTGGTGGCCTCATCAAGAAAAGCCAATTGGGGCTTGCGCAGAAAGATGCGGGCGAAGGAGACCCGCTGCTGTTCCCCGAGCGAGAGGATGTTTGTCCAGTCGACGATCCGGTCGAAATCGCCGTCCACGCGGTCCAATACCTCTGAGAAATTCACTTTGCCCAGTGCCTGAGCGATGAGTTGATCGTCCGCTCCTTCCTCGTTCCGCGGATAGACCAACTGGGCGCGGAGATTTCCCTGAACCATATACGGGCGCTGCGAGAGGAATATGAGGCTGTTGAGTTCAGGCCGCTCGATCGCTCCGCCACCGTTTGCCCACAGGCCCGCGATGGTCCGCAGAAGGGAGCTTTTGCCCGTGCCGCTCGGCCCCATGATGAGAACGCTCTCGCCCGGAGGCAGTGTGAAGTTCAGGCCGCGGGTCAGGGTCTTTTCGCCGTCGGGTGTCTGCACCGTAAGATCGGTCAGCTTGAGCTGCCGTGCGTCCTCTTCGATTTCGATCTGGTGTCCCTTCTCCATCAGGGCGTCCTCGGAATCGAAGTCATCGAGCTCGTCCCAGAGGTCGCCGAGACGTTTGATCCCGGCCGCGAAGGCGCTCAGGCTTTCGAACTGCATGATGATCACGCTCAGCGCCATGAGCACCTGGGCAAACGCGCTCTGCGCCTGGGTCACCACTCCGAACTCGACCTTTCCCATGATATACATGGGCCCCACGATGAGTGTCGGCACGACCAGAGCCACATAGTTGTAGCCGTTCGTGAAGAAGCCGAGCGTCCGGTTCCATCCGATAATCCGCATCGTGTTGTTGACGACCTCGGCGAAGCGCATCACCAGATCTCGGTGCTCTCGCTTTTCCCCGCGGAAGAATGCGATGCTCTCCGCGTTGTCCCGCACCCGGATGAGCGCATAGCGGAAGTCCGCCTCCTTCCGGTATTGGTGGAAGTGCAGGCTGACGAGGCGGTGTCCGATCCAGATCGAGAGGCCCGTGCCCAGCGTCGCATAGATGAGAAGCGACACGGGCAGCGTCCACGAGATCGTCCACAAAACGCCGAGAAACGCGACGAGCGTCACGGCGGAATTGATGAGGGTGAGAAAATACCCTAGCACACCGGTGGTGAACGATTTGACATCCTCCGAGATACGCTGATCCGGGTTATCCACCCGGTTCGAAGTGCGCAGCCGGAAATAGGCGCGATTGAAAAAGTAGCGCTTAACCAGCAGGTGGGTCATCCACTGCCGCCAGAGAAGCGAGAGCCGCTCTCCGGTATACCGGTAGTAGACCCCGATCGGGATCGCAACCGCGAAGGCGGCCAGATAGATCCACAGATTCTTGTAGAATCCCGCCGAATCCCGCTGGACGAGCGATGTGATGAAATTCCGGCCGGCGTAGCTTACGAAGACCTGGACCACGCCGACCGCGAGGCAGAGCCCGAGCATGGCGGCGACAAGAAACCGCGTCTCCCGGCGGTTCGCGTCGAGGAAGAAGGCTTTTGAGAGCTGGCCTAGCCGGCGGAGGACGCCGGGATGCAGGGCAGTGTGTTCGTGGGCGGGTTCTGCCACACCGCAAGTTAACAGCCTGAATCACCGAAGCGCAATCGCGGGAATGAATCGGCTGGCCTTTTTTCAGGGCTGGCGTTCAAGCATCCCGACCGGGACTTTCACCACAAGTTTCTTCAGCGGGGCCGGTTGCCGGGCAGCGACTTTCGGGCGGTGGGCTTCCCCCGGCATCAGAACAACAAAGTCGCCGGCGCGCAGGATCACCTGAGTTGAGGGTTCGACATCGCCGGAAAATTTCTGGGTATCCGACTCCGGCTTGTAGACAGCCGGTTCCCCGAGCTCTTCGATGGGGGCGACGTCGATTCGCTCGATTCCATCGATCATGTATTGGATATCGATTGTTCCGGGATGGTTTTCCCACGCGCAGAGAGAGCTGTCCTGCGTGGTGTATCCATGCACGTTGACATACCAGCCTGCCTCCCCGAGCTCGTGGATTCCTTCCGCCACGGCCGGGGCATTTTCAGAGATCCAGTGTAAGGATTTCATCAGCACAGGGGATTGGATGAATGATTTCCAGGAAGCGCTGTTTGAGAGGGTGGAGTTGATCACGGGCGGACACTAGCAGGTCCGGGGGGATCCGGACAATATTCAGAATAATCGTTCTGTTCGATGGAGCCCGCCCGGGTAGCATACGGAGGATATGACCACCGGCCAAATCCACGGACATGAAATCATGGCGCTTGTCGCCGAATCCCCTGCGGGCATCGCCCTGACGGAGCTTACGGAAAAAGTCGCACGCGAATATGGTGCGGAAGCCCGGTTCCATACTTGCTCCGCTGCGAATATGAGCTTTGACGAACTCCTGGCTTTCCTCAGTGACAGAGACAAAATTCGAATCCTTGAGGGCAGGGTCCTCACGGGAGGCGCGCCCGCCTGCAATCACGGCTGAGCTCCATGCGGTTGCTTTTTCTGTTGCCGGGAGTCTTCTCGATGACCGAATCAAGCTCCCCCGGACGGGAGGCGTAATGAGCGGGCATCTCCCGGCAAAGGTTTGCTCCGCATCAGGAATTTGCGCTTTTTTGTTCGCGCTTTTTGCAGACGGTGACTGAATCGCAATCGATGAGAACGCATCGGACGGAGAGCGGGACGGTATTTTTTGACTTCCACCATGCGGATGCGCCGCTGCTCCACAGTCTGTTCAGTCATGTGATGGCACATTCCGCGCTTGGCAGGGAAATTTTCGAGCGTTTCAGCGCGTCCAATTTTGCGACGTTTTATATTTATGATACCGAGCAAGCCGACTTTTCCGCTCTGGTCCACGACGCAGTGAAGGACATATCTGAGGAGAGGGGAAGCGGAGGACACGATGAGAAAATCGGCTCGGAGCGCGAGTCCGAACTGCTCCTGGACATTCTGGAGCGTCTGCGGAAGCTGATCCGGATCCTTCCCATGGAAGGCCACGCGGACTGACAATCGGCATCCCCGCTTTCAGCTCAACCGTTTTTTGGAAGCGAGCGCCGGAATTCCTTCGGGGATTGTCCGGACAGCAGGCGGAAGCGGCGGGAGAAGTGGAACTCGTCACAGAACCCGAGATGATCCGCCAGTTCCTTGTTGGAAAGCCGTTGCTCGTAAATCAGCTTCTTGGCGAGATCGATCGTGAGCCGGCTGTGATACCTCGACGGAGAGAGGCCGGTGATGGCCCGGAACTTTTTGCGGAATGATTCATAGGATAATCCCGCTTTGGCAGCCAGAACCTCAATCGAGGTGTGCGGTCCGGCTGACATTCTTTCCACCGAATCAACCACCCACGCGGGCCAAACAGAAAGATCCGAGCCGCCGCCTTGAGCCTGCGAACCGATGGCCGATGCGAGAAAGCTCTGGAGCCGGCAAACCTGGGCCAGCTGCCGGACCGGATTGTTGCTGCGACCCATCCTTGCGATCTCTCCCAGGATTTTGGCGTTCTGTTTCACCCGGGGAAGGTGAAGAATCGGCTGACGGGGCGAAAGAAGGCCCTGCTGCCGCCAGAGGTTAAAGACAGCCCCTTCGAAAACCAGGTAGATCTCGCTCCAGGAGCCACCGGGTTCAGGGCCGTATCCGTGCGCGATCTCCGGAAAAATAATCAAAAGATCACCCGCGCAGCACCGCCGTGCCGGCTCCCCGCTCAGCTGATAGCGGCCGCTGCCGTCATACAGGAACACGATGGCGTAGCTTCCCAAAACACGCATGGACGAAAAGGAGACGCCCATGCCGTTGGGGATGCGACCCGCCATCGTAATCCTTCCAAAATGCGAAGCCGCAGAAGGCTGATGCACAATTTCTTTGGTAGCGCTCATCTCAGTTTAAATGCCAAATTGCACATGGGTTTCGGAGATTTCAGCCGGCACCCAGTTGTCCCGGGCCCGGCACAACCCTCAAGGCTCCGGGACCTGCGGGGAGACTGCGGGCCGCAGATCGCTGACCGTGCAGAGAACGTATCCGCGTTTGACCAGCGCATCGAAAACCGCCGGCATTTGCTTCGCGGAATTTTGGAAGCTCTCATGTGCCAGGACCACAGCGCCGGGTTTCGCGCCATCCAGAATCGTCCGCATGAGTTTTGCCTGGCCGGGCTTCCGCCAGTCGCCGGAATCCAGTGTGGAGTCCAGCACTTCGTATCCTTCTTTCTGAACCAGGTCGCGCAAGGACTCGTTCAGTTCGCCGTTGGTCGCCCGGAAATACTTGGGCTTCACTCCGGCCACCCGCACGATCGCCTCCTCCGCCGCCCGGATCTCCCTCACGATTCCCTCGGGGCTCAACTTCTTGAGATCGGGAAGCGAATACGTGTGGTTTGCAATCTCGTGCCCCTCGGCAACGATCCTGCGCGCAAGCCCCGGGTTGAATTCGAGGTTCTGCCCGCCAACGGCAAACGTCGCCTTCATGCCGTGCTTCTTCAGCGCGTCGAGCAGGAGCGGGGTGACGTATGGCGAGGGGCCATCCTCAAAGACAAAGGCGATTTGATTGGTCTGCACAGGGGCCGGCGGCGGAAGCTCCGGCGCAAGAACATCCGGCTGGACAAACTGGCAGTCCGCCATCCGTCCCAGCAAGAGAAAGCCGACCAACACCACATGCGTTCGATTCATAGTTTTGAAGCCGGTTCCATGATAGGCAATTCCGGCTCCACCGCAAATCCATCCGGAGGGCTGTGAAGATCGCCC
This sequence comes from uncultured Chthoniobacter sp., assembly GCA_964600115.1. Taxonomy (GTDB): domain Bacteria; phylum Verrucomicrobiota; class Verrucomicrobiia; order Chthoniobacterales; family Terrimicrobiaceae; genus QYQL01. The sequence continues at coordinate 5,133 of CAZRIL010000017.1, forward strand.
GGAATCTGGCCCGATAGCTGCTTGAGGATTTCCCATGCAAATCCCGCTGATCGCGGGAACCGTTATGTCCTCATCCCGCCAGAACCCGCATTTCCAGTTTTACTTTCTCCCCGCAGGGAGAAGCTTGTAGGAAAGTGGGAATGAACGACTCCTTCAGTTTTCATCTCAACGGTGAAGCCCGGACAATCGCCGGGGTGCATCCGAACGTGACGCTGCTGCAATGGCTTCGTGAAAACGGCCTGACAGCAGCGAAGGAAGGATGCGCAGAGGGCGACTGCGGGGCCTGCACGGTGGTGGTCATCGAAAATGACTCCTGTGGCAGCCGGGTGTTCCGGACTCTGAACAGTTGTATCGCACTGCTCCCGACTCTCGCCGGCCGCGAGGTTTGGACCGTGGAGGGAATTGGTGCCAAAAGCCTGCATCCGGTGCAGCAGGCGATGGCGGACTGCCATGGATCACAATGCGGTTACTGCACGCCGGGGTTCGTTTCGTCGCTTTTCGAAGGTTACTACCGCGGGGGCATTTGCTCGATCGAGCAGCTGAACGAACAGCTCAGCGGAAATCTCTGCCGCTGCACCGGCTACCGTCCGATTCGCGATGCGGCCCGGATGGCTTGGGCGGAGAAGGACAAAGCGGACGCCTTTTCGGCTCTGCTGGAGGAGGAGTGCCCCGGGTCAGCGCCGCTCGAATATGGGGCCGGGGAGGCACGGTTTTTCCGGCCGCAATCGCTCGAGGAATTTTTTGAGCTGGTCGCGCGGCACCCTGACGCGCGCTGGATTGCCGGAGGCACGGAATTGGGGGTCGATGTGGCCAAGGCCTTCAAGAATTTTCCGGTCCTCATCCACCTGCAGGGGATTCCAGGGCTGAGAGCGTGTTCGGATGACGGCACCGTGATAACGCTCGGGGCCGGTCTGCCGTTGACCGATGTGATGGATTTCGTGAAATCCTCCCTGCCGTCGTTTCACGAGATGCTGAGGTGGTTTGCCTCCCGGCCGATCCGGAACCGCGCCACGCTGGGCGGCAACCTCGTTACAGCCTCGCCCATCGGGGATTGCGCGCCGGTGCTTCTTTCGCTTGATGCCAGCGTCGTGTTGGTGTCCGGAGCCGGGCAGAGGGAGGTGCCCATGGACAGGTTCTTCACCGGCTATCGGAAGACAGTGATGAAGCCCGGCGAGTTGCTGCTCGCGGTGAAGGTGCCCGTGCCGTCCCCAGGAACCTTGCGGGTGAGCCGCGCCTTCAAAGTTTCCAAGCGCCGGGAGATGGACATTAGCATTGTGGCTGCGGGGATCTGTATCGAGCTCGACAGCAATGGGGTGATCACCCGCGCACGGTTGGGATTCGGCGGGGTCGCGCCCACGCCGGTCCTGGCCGGAGAGACGATGGCATTTCTGGTCTCCCGTCCGTGGAACTCGCAAACTCTTGACGAGGCGGGCCGGATTCTTGCATCAGAGTTTCAACCGATCAGCGACGGCCGGAGCAGCGAGGAATACCGCCGCGGGATCCTTGCCGGCATCCTGGGCAAATGCCTTGCAGAGGACGAGCCGCCGGATCTCTTGATCGAGGAGCTTCCTGAGGGAGTGAAGGCCGGAGGATCCCGCCATGAGAGCGCTCTCCGGCATGTGACCGGTTCGGCCGGGTATGTGGATGACGAGGCAGTTCATCGAGGGACGCTCGTCGTCTGGCCGGTTTGCTCGCCGCACGCCCATGCAAAAATCCTTCGCATTGATGCTGCTGCCGCGAGAGCCGTGCCCGGTGTTGCGGCGGTGCTGCTCGGGGCCGATGTTCCCGGGGAGAACGACATCGGCGCCTCGCGGCATGATGAAATCCTGCTCGCCGTCAAGAAGACGCACTATGTCGGACATCCGGTCGCCGCGATTGTCGGATCATCCGGCGAAGTCTGCCGGCGGGCCGCGGATCTGCTCGAAGTTGAATACGAGCCGATCGACGCGATCGTGAGCATCGACGAAGCGATCCGGCAGGAAAGCTTCCTGACCGACCCCTCGAAAATCCTGCGCGGCGACGCGGATGCCGCGCTTGATGCGGCGCCATTGAGCCTCGAAGGGGAATTCGCCTTCGGCGGGCAGGAGCATTTTTATCTTGAAACCCAGGCGGCCTGGGCGGAGGTCGCGGAGGACGATGCGATCATCGTCCACTCATCCACCCAGCATCCGAGCGAGATCCAGACAATCGTGGCCCGGGTTCTTGGATGCCCGCGCCACCGGGTCGTTGTCAGGTGTCCGCGCATGGGAGGAGGGTTCGGAGGCAAGGAGACGCAGGGGGCCGCGGTGGCCGCCCTGTCGGCAATCGCAGCGCTGGCAACAAGATCCCCGTGCCGGACCCGCTGGAACAGGGATCAGGATTTTGAGATGACAGGGAAGCGGCATCCGTTTGTGGCGCGGTTCCGCGCCGGCTTCACGACCGACGGCCGGATTCTCGCGCTCTCCGTGGAACTTTTCTCCAACGGCGGATGGTGCCTTGATCTGTCGCAGCCGATCTGTGACCGAGCGTTGTTCCATCTCGACAACGCCTACTTCATCCCGGCCTCGCGTTACGTCGGCCGTGTCTGCCGGACAAATCTGACCTCGCAGACCGCGTTCCGGGGATTTGGCGGGCCGCAGGGGATGCTGGTCATCGAGGAGATTATCGACCGGATCTCGCGCCGTCTGGGGCTGGCGCCTGAGACTGTCCGCAGCCTCAATCTCTACCGCGGGAGCGGGGAATCCAACACGACCCACTACGGACAGGAAATCGGGGATAACCGGATTCAGGCACTCTGGAACGGGCTGCTGGAATCCTCGGATTTCCACGCAAGAAAGAAAGCCATCGCCGGATTCAATTCCGGAAACCGCTTCAAGCGCCGGGGCCTTGCGATCACGCCGGTGAAATTCGGGATTTCCTTCACCTACACCCCCTACAATCAAGCAGGTGCTCTGATCCTTGTTTACGCGGACGGCTCGATCCAGGTGAACCACGGAGGCACCGAAATGGGACAGGGGCTGAACACAAAAATTCTGGGCATCGCCGCGAAGGAACTCGGAGTCCCCGCGTTCCGGATTCGGATGATGCAGACGCGGACCGATAAGATCCCCAATACTTCGGCCACTGCTGCCTCGTCAGGATCGGATCTCAACGGAGCCGCCGTCGCCGATGCCTGCAGGGCGATCAGGGACCGCCTCATCCCGGTGGCGGTGGATTTGCTTTTGGCGAAGGGGGACCGGTCCGCCGATGCGGCGCGAGCGGAATTTCACTCCGGAAAGATCAGCTGCAACGGTGCTCACTTTGTGAGTTTCGACGAAGTGGTTGCGGAGGCCTACCTGAGACGGATCAGCCTTTCGGCAACCGGGTATTACCGCACCCCCGAAATTTATTACGACCGTGCTGCAGGCCGGGGCCGGCCATTTTACTACTTTGCCTGTGGAGCGGCAGCCAGCGAGGTCGAGATCGACTGCCTCACCGGAGCCCTGCGCCTGCGGCGCGTGGACATCCTTCACGATGCCGGCAGCAGCCTGAACGAGGGAATTGACCGGGGGCAGATCGAAGGCGGCTTCGTGCAGGGAATGGGGTGGCTGACTGGCGAGGAGTTGATCTGGAACAGCAAGGGGCACCTCCTGTCGCACGGCGCGAGCACGTATCAAATTCCGTCGATCGGGGATGTGCCGGCGGATTTCCGCGTCAGCTTTCTGCAGGACGCCGCGCAGCAGGGAACGATCCACGGAAGCAAGGCGGTCGGCGAACCCCCGCTGATGCTCGCCATCTCGGTGAGGGAGGCCATCCGCGATGCTGTTGCCTCGTTCGCGGCGGAAGGCACTCCGGTTCTTCTGGATTCGCCGGCCACCGGCGAAGCGATCTTCCGGGCGATCCGGAATGCTGCGGGAGATGTGCGCATGAATATCAGTCGACCGGATGTCGTAAAGTGGTGAACTGGTCCGCCGGAATGGAGGGAAACCCGGGATGTTTCGCTGGATGGCACGTTAGGTGCTTATAATCAGGCGTTATGGAATCGGATTTTGTCACATGGCTCGGCGTGATTGCCCGCTTCGTCCATGTGTTGGCAGCGATCATGTGGATCGGGAACTCTCTGCTTTTCACATGGATGGAGTTCAATTTAATCAAGCCGTCCGGAGAGGATCCGGACACCTCGAAGCTCGGAGTTCTCGACATGCTGCACGGCGGCGGAGTCTATCACTTGGAAAAACGGGTTCTGAAAGCAGACGGGATTCCCAGCCCGCTTCACTGGTTCATGTGGCAATCCTACACCACATGGCTCGCGGGCTTTGTGCTTCTCCTGACGCTCTACCACTCGGGGAGCGGAACGTTCTTTCTGGATGCCACGAAGTCAACGCTTCCCGGGTGGGCGGCGGTGGGGATGAGCCTGGCCGGCATCGTCGGCGGATGGCTGGTCTATGACGGGATCTGGCGGTCGCCGCTCCGGAAGTTTCCGCGGTTGGCTCTCCTCGTGAGCCTTCTGCTCCTCTTCACTGCCGCCGCATTTTACAATCAGATCTTCAACGGCCGCGCGGTGTATCTCCAGATCGGGGCCATGCTGGGCACGCTGATGACGGCGAATGTCTTTTTTCACATCATTCCCAACCAGCGGAAATTCATGGCAGCCCTCGAGGCCGGACTGCCACATGATCTGGAGCTCGGCAAGCAGGCGAAGTCCCGCTCGCTTCAAAACCACTACCTGACATTCCCTGTGCTGTTCCTGATGCTCAGCGCCCATTTTCCACAACTCACCGGAGCCGATTGGAACATCCCGATTCTCGCGGTGCTTGTCGTTTCGCTCATGCTCATCAAACTTCTGATGAACTCGCGCTACCACTTCCGCGACTGGCTTCCCTGCCTCGGCGGCACTTTCCTTTTTTCCTGCTCGGCCATCTTCATTTTTCTGGTGCTCCCCGGAGTCATTCACTCCTCAAACTCGCCGGAACAAATCCAGATCGCCGCAGGTAAACAACTGTTCCTTGGAAAAGGCTGCGCCGCCTGTCACATGCAGGGTTCAAGCGCCCTTGCACCTGATCTGCACGGGGTCTTCGGCACAACGCAGCGTCTTGCCGACGGAAAGGAAGTCCTGGCCGACGAGTCATATCTCCGGGAATCCATCCTTGCTCCCCAGTCAAAAATCGTCCAGGGCCACCATCCCACCATGCCCGTCTTTGCCGGGCTGCTCACAGAGCCGCAGGTCGACTCGCTCATCGCCTACATCCGCTCCATCGGTGGCAGCCCGCCTTCCGCCGCTGCCCGTTAAGGCTGCCATGCTCCCCGGAACGCAGGGGGACCGATGCGTCCACGGATGAGTTTCTCCGGCCTCCCCTGATTACCCGCTTCTTCCCGCCGGATCATCCAGGTGTGAACCGGTCCCCGCGAAACGAATGGCGATGGCTGCGAGGATCACGACCGGAACAAAGACGATCGCAACACCGACCACCGCCAATCCCGCACTTCCGATAATGGCTCCCGTGGCGTAAGAAAGCCAGACCGTCCCGGCCCGCCTCGCATCGGCCATCGCCGGGCCGCCGCGCTCCAGCACCGCTCTAGCCGCGGATTTTCCCATCATATCCAGAACCCCTGTGACGTAGGTTGTTGGAAATGATGAGCGGCCAAGCTCGCGCAGCGTCGCATTTTGCAGCCCCATCGCCAGGAGGGCGGGAATCGCGGCGGCGAAGCCCGCTCCCGCGTGCACGAGCACGAAGAAGAATGCGAGCAGGAATGCCTCCGCTGCCAGCAACGCCGCGCAGCGCCGGTAGGTCCGCGAATTCAGAATCCACAAATATCCCAAAAATAGTCCCAGCACGAAAACCGGAATTGCCAGGAGGTGGGGGAGACCGTGCCGCCAATCCCCCTGGCCAAAGGCCGCACCGAATGCGGCGGAGTTTCCGCTCATGTGGGCGACGAACAGCCCTCCCAGGGTGAGTATGCCGACCGCGTCGATGCTCCCGCCAACGCCCGCCAGCAGGAACGCTTCACGCGGCGCACGAAGCTCCGGTGTGCCTGCGGGCTTTGTGCCATTCATGGGGTCACTGTCTAGCGGGTGCCGTTCGCGGGATCAATGGCGTTTGTCACCGTGCCTCGCGGGATACCAGCAATGTCCCGGGGCTCTTTCCGGTGTAGCGCTTGAACACGGTCGCAAAATACTGCGAAGAGGAAAAGCTCAGTCGGAACGCGGTGTCTGTGACCGTCGCGCCACGCCGGGCGAGCAGCCTTTTAGCGGCGGAGATCTTGCAGCGCAGGACATACTCGGCGGGCGGGATTCCGATCTCCTGCTTGAAGCGGGCTTTGAATCGCGAAACCGACAGTGACATGCGGGCCGCCAGATCCCCGACGCTGAGGGATTCCTCGATCTGCGCGTCGATGTGTCGCAGCAGCGAGTTAGTGGCGCTCGATAGAGCCGGTTTCGGGTTCCGGTGCGAGCAATCCAGAACAAGCAGGAGAAGCTCCGTGAGCTTCACGTTGAGGGAAATCCGCCGCAGGGGATTTTTTCCGGACATTGCGCCGGAAATGATATCATCCAGAACGGTTTGAAGCAGGGGGGATCCCGAAAAATGCCGGTTCGGAATAGCCAGGAGTTGCGCGGTCAGTTTCCTTGCTTCTGCGGCCGGGCAATTCAGGAATCCGGCGGGCCGGATTGGGAGGATAAAGTGAATCCAATAGAGGACGCCCTTTTCCTGCGGCGCTTCGCCGGTGCTGTGCTTCTCTCCCGGGAAGGTGACAAAGACATCGCCGCCGCGGAGCACATAGTCCTTTCGCCCGACGCGGTAGATCTGTGTGCCCTTCTGCAGGAGGCAGATTTCCATCGCCCCGGGATGCGCGTGCTCCACAAGGCCGCGGTGGGCATGCGTGAAATTATAGCGCCCCAGCATCGGCACCTCCGGAATCCCCAACGCCCGCAGGTCCAGAACCAGCCGTTCCCGAAGCCGCGTTTTTATCAAGTCCGGCATGTTTGATTTTGTATTGCGATACACGTCCGAAAGCCAGCCCGGATTCCTCGTGATACGTTGCCGGCATGAATTCGGAAACCAAGGCGCAGCCGGTGGAGTGGTACCGGTGCCATGTTCCCCCGGAACTGCTGAAAAGCCTTCACGAACGCAGCGATCCCATGGGATGGCTGCAATCCCTCGGCTACCTCGGAGTCCTCCTCCTCACGGGCGGACTTGCCTGCTATGCAGCCGGCCATTGGCCGGTCCCGGTCCTGGTCGCTCTGATCCTTCTGCACGGCATCTGCTACGCGTTTCAGATCAATGCGGTTCATGAGCTGGGGCACGGGACGGTTTTCCGGACGAAGATTCTCAACCGCATCTTCCTTCGGATCTTCGCGTTCCTCGGGTGGATCAACTTCGAAATGTTCGAGAAGAGCCACGCGCGGCATCACCGCTACACGCTGCATCCGCCGGAGGATCTGGAAGTCGTTCTGCCCATCAAAATTCTCGTTAGCCGGTTCTTCCTGCAGAGCTCCCTGAATCCGATGGGCTTTGTGTACACCATCAAGGACACTTTCCTCGTCGCGTGCGGTAAAATCTCCGGCGAATGGAATCTGAAGCTCTTTCCGGCGGACGATCCGGTCCGCCGCCGTGCACCGGTCCGGTGGGCGCGCATCCTTCTCGCCGGCCACTCGTTGATCCTGATCGTTTCCATCTATTTTCAGCTTTGGATGATCCCCGTGCTCATCACGTTCGCCCCGTTCTATGGGAGCTGGCTTTTCTTCCTCTGCAACAACACCCAGCACAACGGGCTGCAGGACAATGTGTCCGACTTCCGGCTCTGCTGCCGGACGTTCACGGTCAACCCCGTCGTGCAATTTCTGTATTGGCACATGAATTACCACATCGAGCACCACATGTTCGCCGCGGTCCCCTGCTACAAGCTGGGAAGGCTCCATGATGCCATCAAGCACGATCTCCCTCACTGTCCGAACGGCCTGATTGAGACGTGGAAGGAAATTGCGGCCATCCAACGAAAGCAGGAGGAGGATCCCACCTACCAATACCAGGTCCCACTGCCGTCCCGCCAGCTCTCCGGATACTAAACTTTTTTCCATTATATGCCGACTCCATCCCTGCTGCCCACCGATCGTTTCTCCCATCCCGATTTCGCCGGTTTTGATTTTGCGGAGCACAACGCCGAACAGGCCGCGCTCTGGGCCGACTTCAATGCGGGCCGCCCCACCTCACGCATTCCGGTCATTCTCGGCACGAACAGTCGATACTTCCTGTTCAACGACAATGCGAATCCCAGCTGCTTGGGCTTCAAGGAGTATTCGGAGGATCCGGATCTGATGTTCGACACCCAGCTGAAAAATCAGCGCTGGAGCAAGTTCAACCTGCTCCAGGATGCGGAGCTGGGATTGCCTGAGAAGTGGACAATCGGCGTCGACTTTCAAAATTACTATGAGGCCGGCTGGTTCGGGTGCGGGGTCCACTACTTCGACGGCCAGGTGCCCGACACATTGCCGGATTTTGCCGACGCCCCGGAAAGGGTCATGGAGCATGGGCTTCCCGACCCGTTTGGAGGGTTGATGGCGAGGGGATTCGAGTATTGGGAACATTTCAAGGCGAGGGCCGCTCAGGAGAAATACCTCGATCGTCCGATTTCGGTGAACGTGCCATTTCTTGGCACCGACGGGCCGATGACCGTCGCCTGCAACCTGTTCGGGGCCGGTTTCGTCTGCGAGACGATGGCGGATGATCCGGAGCGGTTGCACAGGCTCCTCACCTTTCTCACCGAAGCCACAATCGTGCGGATGATCGCGTGGAGGAGAGCAGCCGGGTTGCCCGTCCCGCAGAAGGACTTCGGGTTTGCGGACGACAGTGTCGCCCTGATCTCGACGGCCATGTATCGCGAGCATGTGCTGCCGCATCACCGCCGCCTCTGTGAGGCACTCTCCGTGCCGGGATGTCCGCGCGGGGTCCATCTCTGCGGCGACGCCACGCGGCATTTTCAAACAATGGTCGAGGAGCTGGATATCAAAACCTTCGATACCGGGTTTCCGGTCGATTTTCAGGCGCTGCGCCGCGACCTCGGGCGGGATGTGCGGCTGCAGGGCGGGCCGCACGTGGATTTCCTGCTGCGTTCCACGCCGGAGCAAGTGAGCGAAGAGGTGCGACGAATCCTGAACTCCGGGGTTCTGGAGGGAGGACGGTTTCTGCTGCGCGAAGGCAACAATCTTGCCCCCCGCACGCCTCTGGCAAACACCGAGGCGATGTATCACGCGGGCCGCGAGGCGGAACTGATCCTTGCCGGGTAGAGACCGGCGACAAAGATCGTCCCGGACAGCAGATCCGCGCATCCGCCGGGCGAAAGGTTGCGCCCGACAAATGTCCGGTGGAGCTCTTCAGCTCGTGCAAACCAGCCTTCGGCGCGGCATCCGCCCGCTTCGAGGAACTCCGAGGCCGATCGCCGCACAAACGCCGCCGCATCCGGCCCTCCCCGGAAGAGCACGTTGCTGTCCTCCGCCGATTCCATCAGCGCGAACAGGGTTTGGATGCGGGCGGCATTGGGATCCAGACCGGATTCCGCCGCCTCCTGATGAACAGGAAGTCCGGTTTCAAATATGCGCGGAAAACCGCGCGCGGCCTCAGCCCTTGCGCCGCCCGAGCCTGTGGTTTGACGAACGAGCGCCCCGTGGCTTGAGCCGGAAAGATCCGATGAGGCATGAGTTCGGAGGGCCTCGCCCCAGGTTTCGGTGAGGGCGTCACGCAATCCCTGCGCCGTGGATGGCATTGATATCGCTTCCGCCCGCGCCGAGGCGGCGATGAGCATTCCGAGTGTGAAGATGGCGCCACGGTGGGTGTTGACCCCCTTGGTGGTGGCCAGCATTTCGCGCTCGGCTGCAAGTCCGAGGGGAATGAGGGCCGGCGCAAACGGAGCCGCATTCCGCCCGCCCGCAGCAATTCTTGCGAACGGGAGGAGGAGCGCCTCTGCGGAGCGGCGCATAAGGTCGAAATCCATATCTGTGTGCGCTCCGGCATCGCGGGGGCTCACAAGGCCGGGCTTGGGATACGCCTCGAGTTCCTGCAGCAGCGCCGACACGGCAGATTCCGCGAGGCAAAGATCGGATGTGTTTATTTCCACAGATCCTCTCTCGGGAGCATCCGGACCGCATCGATCGATTTCACGAGGACTTCGGGCTCGCCTTTGAGGTATTCCCTCCAATGGAATTCGCCGAGACCGGGAATGGAAAGCTCCCCGTCGAGCACGAACGGAGAGTCCGCCGCCGAGTTCTGCAAAAAGTCGGCGGCGCGGTCGGCATCGGCTGATGTCGAAACATCGATGAGGACGTCCAGGTCGGACGACCCGCTGACATGCGAACCACCTGTGAGAGCCTGCCACATCCAGCTTCCAAAAACCCGGAGCTCGAGGCCGGCTTTTGCTGCACCGTCGGAAAGCCGGAGGAGCGCTGCAGTGTGGTTTATTGTAGAGGCGGTTTTGCCCGGTTTGAAAGCAGTCGTGGCGACATCCTTGAGCGACGGCGGGCGGGCGGTGCGCACGATTTCACCGGGCCGGGAGGTCGCACCGATGCGGCGCGGCCGCCGACCGGGCGCAGGCAGACAAAATCCCAGCGATATATGGTCGACACCGCCCCGTTGGCGACAGACGACGAACGGGTTCCCATCCGCCTGCCACTGATCAACGACAGAAGCTTCGCCGGCCATGGCTGGCTGCGGAGCTTGGGACAACCATACAAGCGAGTGACGGCGGAGCGGGGTCAATTTGGACGTGATGAAAAGCGGTTGAGAAATACAATGGGGAGCCGGCACGTTTCAGCTCAGGGGCACGGTTACCAGCTTTGAACAGCGCTGCAAGATATTGCATCGGATTCCGACTGGATCCCATGGGCTGATGAGCTGATTGGTGATGTGGGTTGGCCGGTTGCCGGGGAGGGGCCGAAAATAGTTTAAATTTATGGTTGCGATTTTTTTGAGCTGTGGGAAAGTGAGTGCGTTCTGGGGGGAACAGTAGGCCGTCGTGGCATTCGTCGCGGCGGCCTACATTTTTTTCAGGGCAGCCCCTCGCGTCTGCGGGGTGCATCGTGCCGGCCCGCTGCACAGGGACGATCATATTTGCACGGCAAATGGAATTGCACGCTGTGGAACAGAGGCTTATGCTCTGCGGTCTATGGGAAGACAGTGGTTGCATGCAAAGCGGGAAGTCGCGAACCTCAAGAAAGGTCAGGTTGTCGGCAAGCTGGTCAAAGAAATGATGGTGGCCGCCAAGCTTGGCGGGCCGGATGTCGAGAGCAACGCCCGGCTTTTTGCCGTTGTGGAGAAGGCGCGCAGGGCCTCCGTGACCAGGGATGCGATCGAGCGTGCGATCAAGAAGGGGGCTGGAATCGGCGGCGAGAAGCTCGTGCTCGACCATCTGGTTTTTGAAGGCTACGCCCCGCACAAAGTGCCGGTCATCGTCGAGGTGCTCACGGATAACAACAACCGCACCGCACCCGAAATCCGTGTGCTTTTCAAAAGGGGACAGCTCGGCACGCCGGGCAGTAATAAATTTTTGTTCGACCATGTGGGGATCGTCGAGGCCCACCATCCGGATGCGGCGACCGATATCGAAGCGGCGGCAATCGAGGCCGGCGCGAATGATGTCGTAGCGCTCACCCATGCCGAGAATGACGACATTCCGGAAGGTGCGGCGGGAGCCCGGTTTCTCACCGAGCGCACTTCAACCGCATCGGCGTCGAAGTGGCTGTCGCAGAACGGCTGGACCGTCGTTACGAGCGAGCTCGGGTATGTGGCAAAGCAATTTCCGACACTGACCGATGAACAGCGCGCCGAGGCGGGTGAGTTTCTCCAGGAGCTCGAGGACCATGACGATGTCCATCGGGTTTGGGCCGCAGTGAAGTAATGGAAGCCACAGCCACGCGGATCGTCCGCCGCCTGCGCGACGCGGGGCATGAGGCTTATTTCGCGGGCGGGTGCGTGCGGGACCGGCTTCTCGGGCGCACCGCTCACGACATCGATATCGCGACCAGCGCGAACCCCGGGGCTGTCCAAAAACTGTTTCCGAGGACGGTTGCGGTCGGGGCGCAGTTTGGCGTGATCGTCGTGTTTGAGGAGGGCAGGGAATTCCAAGTGGCAACCTTCCGGGCCGATGGCGTCTATCTCGACGGGAGGCGCCCGGAGTCCGTGACCTTCACGACCGCGGAAGGCGACGCGCAGCGCCGGGATTTCACAGTCAACGGGCTTTTCTATGACCCGCTGGAACAGAAGGTCCTGGATTTCGTCGGCGGCGAGGCGGACCTGAAGGCAGGGGTGATCCGCTGTATCGGGGAGCCGGCCGACAGGTTCCGCGAGGACAAGCTGCGCCTGCTCCGGGGCGTCCGCTTTGCGGCCACGCTGGGGTTTCAAATCGATCCCTCAACGTGGGCCGCGCTACGGAATCAGGCCGCGTCGATTTCCGATGTGAGTGCGGAGCGGATCCGCGATGAGCTCGTTAAAATATTTCTGCATCCTTCGAGGGTGCGCGGTTTCGACCTGCTCGATGAGTCCGGATTGCTCGGGATCCTGCTTCCCGAGGTGACCGGCATGAAAGGGTGCGAGCAACCGCCGGAATTCCATCCGGAAGGCGACGTATTCGTGCACACCCGCCTGATGCTCTCGCTTCTGCCGGAGGCTGTTTCGATTCCCCTGGTTTTCGCCGTTCTTTTCCACGATATCGGAAAACCGCCGGTGTCCCGGAAGGATGAAACCGGCCGGATCCGCTTCAACGGGCATGAAACAGTCAGCGCCATCATGGCGGAAAAAATTCTCGACCGGCTCCGGTTTTCGAATGCGCTGACCGGGGATACGCTGGTGGCTGTAAAGAACCACATGGCCTTCAAGGATGTGCAGCACATGCGGGTCGCGACGCTCAGGCGGTTCCTCGCGCGGCCGACCATCGACGATGAGCTGGAACTTCACCGCGTCGATTGCCTTGGCTCGCACGGAATGATCGACAACTACGATTTCCTGCTCGCAAAACGGGAGGAATTCTCGCGGGAACCGCTGATCCCGCCACCGCTCATTTCCGGCGGGGACCTGATTTCGCTCGGCTGGAAACCCGGTCCGCTTTTCAAGAAGATGCTCGAGGCTGTCCAGGTCCGGCAGCTGGAGGGAACGCTGTCGACACGCGAAGAAGCGCTCGACTGGGTTGCATCGAACCGGGTTTTGGTGGAAAAGGGGGAGATCCAATGACCAGCCGACTCGTCCATATCGCCCGTGATGGCAAAGTTCTCGGCCAGTATCCACCGGAGCAACTGCCGGCCCTGCTGGACTCCGGGCATTTTCTGGAGAGCGATCTTTGTTACAGCGAGGAGTGTCCGGTCTGGACGCCGATGCCCCAGTTTCTCAAGAAAGTTGCGCCGCCCAAGTATTCGAAGGCCCACAAGGGCGACAAAAAACCGCGCGCGGAGGGCTCCTCAAGACGCGCGCACCGCTCGAAACGCAACACCATGCTCCTCCTCTCCGGCTGGATCGCTTTTCTTCTGTGCGTGTCGGTTGTCGTCGGTGCCGGATTCTGGATTGCCGGACTTTACGCCGAGATCGGGAGGCTCTCCGTTCAGGTCGATGAGATGGGAACCAAGCTCGAGCTGAAGGAAAAGGAAAACCAGCGCCTCCTCTTTGTATCGCGCGAGGTGGCGGAGCCGGGGATCGTCCGCGGGAGCATCGTGCTGCGAAACGAGGCGGGTAAGCGGGTGGCCATGCCCGGGGTGCAGGTCTACCTTTTTCCACGGAAAACGATCGAGCATTACCTCGACGAGCGGGCGACTGCGCTCACCCGGGTCCCTCCCGGAACCTCCGTCGATGGAAACGAGTTTTTTACAACCGACCTGCCTGTGCCGCTCAAAACAACGACGACGGACGCCAGTGGTCGATTCGAGTTTCCTGTCACCGATCCCGGTGAATATGTGCTATTTACGCGCATGAACAGCTTTGCCCAGGGAGCCCAGGTTCTGCGGATCTGGCTCGTGGCGTTTAACTCACAGGACCCGCTCAACACGCTCGTTCAAATCAACGAATCCAACTACGTCCAGCAGTTCGTGCCGAGTTTGATGGTTGTTGATGGCCGATAGAAGGGGCTAAGGGGTCACCCCCCGTGAGTTGTCCGGGTGAATATTTCCGGATTTTTCCTGTGCAGTCTGGAAAGATTGGTGCATATGTTTCCGATCCTTTTTTGATATAAATCAATGATATCCACCACTGCAGATTCCCCTCTTGTTGATCAAGCCGGGCCTTCCCATGCGCAGGAAGGCTTCTTCCGGAAGTATCTTTGGACATTCGATCACAAGATGATCGGCCTTCAATATTTCTGGACGGCCCTGTTTTTCCTTTTTATCGGCGGGGCTTTGGCGCTTGCCGTGCGCTACCAGCTTGCCGTGCCGGGGGCGGTGGTGCCGGTTATCGGCCGCTTTCTTCCCCAGACTATCGCCATCGACGGGGCGATTATTCCCGGCGGTTACAACATGCTTGTGACGATGCATGCCACGATCATGGTCTTCTTTGTGGTCATGCCGATGCTGATCGGTGCATTCGGGAACTACCTGATCCCGCTGCAAATCGGAGCCGGGGACATGGCATTTCCCCTGCTGAACGAACTCAGCTACTGGCTTTATGTGATCTCGGGCTTCGTGATTCTGGGGGCGTTTTTTGCACCCGGGGGAGCCCCCGGAACCGGTTGGACAGCATATGCTCCGCTCAGTGCCGTGGCGGCCTATAGCGGAACTCAGGTCGGGCAGAGTTTGTGGGGTGTCGCGATCTTTATCAACGGACTGTCATCGATCGCAGGGGCAACGAACTACATCACCACGATCGTGAACCTGCGGGCGCCGGGAATGACCATGTTCCGCATGCCGCTGACTGTCTGGTCGCTCTTTGTCACAGCGATACTGCTCGTCCTGGCTGTGCCCGTGCTTTCGGCCGCGGCGGCCATGCTCTTTGCGGACCTGAATCTCGGGACCAGCTTTTTCAAGCCGGCCGGCGGGGGGCAGCCGCTTCTCTGGCAGCATCTTTTCTGGTTCTTCGGGCATCCGGAGGTTTACATCATGATTCTTCCTGCGATGGGGCTGGCGTCCGAGATTATCCCGGTTTTCTCGCGCAAGCCGATCTTCGGCTATAAGGCGATGGTCTATGCGATGATGGCGATCGGGGTGCTGGGGTTCATGGTCTGGGGGCACCACATGTTTGTCAGCGGGATGAACCTCACGCTCAGCGCGGCTTTCTCGGTTTCCACGATGGTGATCGCTGTTCCGTCGGCGATCAAAACCTTCAACTGGCTGGGGACGGTGTGGAGAGGGTCCATTGAGTTCAAGACGCCGATGTGCTTTGCGCTGGCCTTCGTTTCGATGTTTGTGATCGGCGGGCTCAGCGGCATCTTCATGGCATCGACACCGGTGGATCTGTTTGTCCACCACACCTATTTCATTGTGGCGCACATTCACTATGTGCTCTTCGGCGGAAGCATTTTCGCGGTGTTTGGAGCCATCTATTTCTGGTTCCCCAAGATGTTCGGCAGGATGCTCAACGAGCCGCTCGGCAAGCTCCACTTTCTGTTCACGTTTATTTTCTTCAACCTGACGTTCTTCCCGATGCACAATCTCGGGCTCGGCGGCATGATGCGCCGCATCGCGGATCCGATGGTCTACGAGCACCTGCGGCAGCTCCAGCCGCTGAACCAGATCTGCACAATCGGCGCCATGGGGCTTGGATTGACCACGTTCATTTTCCTGTGGAACGTCATCTACTCGCTCCGCAATGGCCCGAAGGCCCCCGCAAATCCCTGGCACGCGAACACCCTCGAGTGGACGGTCCCTTCGCCTCCCGGACATGGCAATTTTCCCAAGACCCCGACTGTCTATCACGGCGCCTATGAATACAGCGTGCCCGGGCTCGTGGAGGACTACCTTCCTCAGAATGTGCCCGCGCCGGAACATGCCCGTCTCGAATCGCACTAGCCGCTTGCCTGCCTGCTGAATTCCGGCTCGAATGACTCCCGCAATGACAGAACCAAGTCACAGCAAATCCGGAAAAGGGCTCCACCTCTGGGCGCTCCTGACGTTTGCCGCGACATATATCCTTCTCTGCAGCGGGGGGATCGTGACTTCAAAAAATGTGGGGATGTCGGTCCCCGACTGGCCGACGACCTACGGATACAACATGTTTCTGTTTCCGGTTTCCCAATGGGTGGGTGGAATTTTCTACGAGCACAGCCACCGGCTGATCGCCTCTGGCGTCGGTCTGATGACCGTGATCCTTGCTGTCTGGATTTTCATGGTGGATTCCCGCCGTTGGGTGAAGTTCCTCGGGATCGCTGCGGTTGTTGCCGTCTGCCTGCAGGGACTGCTCGGCGGCCTCCGGGTCACGCTTTACAAGGACGAGCTCGGAATTTTCCATGCCCTGCTCGCCCAGGCGTTCCTCTGCGCCATCGGGATTCTGGCCGTTGCGACGAGCGGACGGTTCCTGCGTGGCGAATGGGATTTTTTCAATCCCGACCCGGTGTTAAAGAACCTGGTTCTGGCGACGACGGTGCTCGTCTTTGTGCAGCTCGGACTTGGGGCGACGATGCGCCATGAACACGCCGGCCTGTCGATCCCGGATTTTCCGCTCGCATATGGCAAATGGATTCCGGACACATCCCCCCGGGCGATCGAAGCGATCAACGTCGCGAGGGTGGCTGATAACGAGGTCCCGACAAATGCGCTTTTTATCTGGGTTCAGATGGCGCACCGTGCACTGGCCATGCTTATCCTCCTTGGCGTGGCCGCCGTCTACCAGAGAAGCGCGACCGCCTCGAGGTTGCGTGTCACAAAATTCTGGAGCGCTGTCTGGCTCGGCCTGGTCCTCGTGCAGGTTGCGCTCGGCGCATGGACGATCTGGTCGAACAAGGCGGCTGACATCGCAACCGCACACATGGCGGTGGGTGCTCTGACCCTGCTCTTGGGCGCGGTCTTTTCGTTCCGGCTCTGCCGGGCGGCCGGAACACAGAGATTTCAAGTCCCCGAACCCCGGATTTCCCCCGCCTTGGCCTCCCGCACCGCATGAAATCGATAGCCGCCATCCCTCAGGAGAAATCGGACTCGGTCCTCGGTGACGTGATGACGCTGGTGAAGGCCCGCCTCTCGCTGCTGGTTCTTATCACCACCCTTGTTGGATTTCTGCTCGGCTGGCAGGGCCCGCTGGACTGGCTGCTGCTTGCTGCCACCCTCACCGGCACGGCGCTGTGCGCCGGGGGGGCTGCCGCACTCAATCAATGGTGGGAGCGCGATCTGGATGCCCGCATGAAGCGCACCCGCACCCGGCCGCTGCCCGCCCTGAGAATGCAGCCGCTGGATGCCTTGCTCTTCGGCTTGTTTTTCTCGATATCGGGCGTGGCGATCCTGGCGGTATTTACGAATCCGCGGGCCGCGTTTCTGGCTTTCGCCACGATCGCCATTTACATCCTCGTCTATACTCCGATGAAACGCCGGAGCTCGCTCAACACGCTCGTGGGAGCTGTGCCGGGAGCCCTGCCGCCGCTGATCGGCTGGGTGGCGGCCCGCGGTTACTACGACCTGGAGGGATGCCTCCTCTTTGCGGTCCTCTGGTTCTGGCAGATGCCGCACTTCCTCGCCATAGCCTGGATGTATCGGGAAGACTATGCCAACGCCGGATGCGTCATGATCAGCGGCAATGATCCCGAGGGGGAGATCACATCCCGGCAGTCGCTGCTCTACTCGCTCTGCCTTTTGGTGATCACCCTGCTGCCCGGCCTGATCGGATTCAACTCGCCGCTTTATTTTTTCGCGGCGCTGGTGCTCGGGACGGTTTTTTGCGGATTTGCGATGAACTTTGTCATTCATCGGGACCGGAATGCCGCCCGCAGGCTGTTTTTTTATTCGATCCTGTATCTTCCGCTCCTGCTGGGAGTCCTGGTTGCAACCGCCCGATGAAATTTTCGAACCTTCGCCTGCTCCTGATGTTGTGGGGATTCGCCCTTGCCCTGGCGGGCATGGTCGTATTTCTCATGATTTTGAGGGGCCCTGCCATCGCTCCCTAACGATTATGTCCACTGCCGTTCTCACTCACGAAACCCACGCCCATCACGGGGCCTCTCCGGCCACCTGCAAGTTCGGGATGATCATATTCCTGGTCTCCGAGGCCATGCTTTTTGCCGGCCTGATCGCCGGGTATTTTGTTCTCCGCTGGACAGCGGTCGGATTTCCCTGGCAGCCCGGCGCCGCCTGGCCGGGGGACGCCTCGCTCCCGCATCTGCCCGTTCTCCTCACCTCGATCAACACGGTCTTCCTCGTTTCCAGCAGCATCACTTTCCACATCAGCGAAGCGGCGGTCCAAAAGGGAAAATCCGGCCTCGGATGGCTGGCGCTGACTATCCTCCTGGGTGCGACCTTTGTTGCGATCCAGGGTTTCGAGTGGATGCACCTGTATCACGAGGGACTTTGGTTCGACAAAGGCGGCATATATGGCTCCTCGTTTTTTGTCATAACCGGGTTTCACGGGATGCATGTGGCCATCGGCGTGCTGCTGATCACCTGGTGTTTCCTGCGCCAGTCGATGACGCGCTGCTTTACGCCGCAGAGCCACCCCGCGCTGGCGAATGTGGCCCTCTACTGGCACTTCGTCGATGTCGTCTGGATTTTCCTCTTCGTGCTCCTTTACTGGATCTGAGGCATGGGAAATGCCTGGGGTATTCCGCGCCTTGGCTGGGTGATTGCATTTCTGGGGGCCGTGACGCTGGCCGCCTTTGCGTTCACAAGCCTGAAGGGGACTCATCCCGCCCGGATCGCCGCGCACCTTGAACCCATCGCAAAAGTGCCGGAGTTCGATCTGGTTGATCAGACGGGAAAACCGTATGGACTGGCCGACCTCAAGGGCAAGATCTGGGTTGCCGGGTTCATTTTTACGCGCTGCAAGGGGCCGTGTCCGGTGATCAGTTCGCGGATGGCGGAGCTCAACAAGAAAATCGAGCGCGCGGGCAAGGGTGTGGAGCTGGTGAGCTTTTCCGTTGATCCGGAATTCGACCAACCGGATGTGCTCGCCGCATACTCGGCCAAGCTTGGAGCAGATCCTGCACGATGGAAATTTCTGACAGGCAGCAAGGAAGACATCGAGGCCATCGTGGTGAAGGGGCTGCTTCAGCCCCTGGCGAAGGAGCCCGACGGCACACCGGCCCATTCCACCCGGATTGTTCTGGTGGATCGGGAGGGACGCCTCCGGGGATATCAGGACGGACTTGATCCGGAATCGGTCCAGAAGCTTCTCATGGACATCGGCGATATCATGCGCGAGGATTCTGTCAGGACCCCATGAAATCCGCACCGTTCATCACCGTTGCCCTGCTGTTCCACCAGACAGCAATGGCCTGTGTTGGATGCCGGGAGCCGGGAGCCTTCGGCCCGGACGAACCGCAGACGATCATGGCCGGCGTGGCATTTTCGTGGAGTGTGCTCACCATGCTTGTCATCGTGGCCGCCGCGCTGGGAGGCCTCGGATTTTACATCGCAAAAACCTGCGCGCGGGTTGACCGCGAAAACGGCACCCGATGACAGTCGCGGATCTTCCGGCGCTCAACGCCGGCCTCAATGCCACTGCCGCTGTCCTGTTGATGGCCGGGTTTGTATTCATCAAAACCGAACGCAAGCTGGCCCACCGGAACTGCATGGCAGCAGCCTTCCTTGTATCCTGTGTGTTTCTCTCAACTTACGTGCTGCACAAGTTTCTCGTGCACGGGATCCACACCCCGTTCGGCGGCGAAGGTTTCTGGAAGGCTTTCTACTACGGGATGCTGGCCTCGCACGTGATCCTTGCGATGGTGATCGTCCCTCTGATCCTGGTCACGATGACGCACGCCGTGAAAGCGCATTTTGAGAAGCACCGCGCCTGGGCGAGGTGGACCTTTCCGCTCTGGCTCTATGTTTCTGTGACCGGCGTGCTCGTTTACTTCATGCTCTACCAATGGTTCCCGAAAGCGTAACTCCCAAAGGTGTCGCCCACCCGGCTGTGCTCGATGCGTTTGCTTACGACGGACGCCGGGACACGCTCGTGCTGGCAATGTATGAGACGCGCCCGTGGACCGGCGGCGAGACGCAGCTTTTTCAGCTGCAGGAAAAGCTCAACGCCTACGCGTCGTTCATTCTTGACGGAGAGATGACCGAATCTTTTCCCCAGTATGCCGACCGTCCGGTGGAGATCCAGCTTCGCAGCAGGCATGAGCCGGATGGGGATGCGCTCCGCCTCCTTGCCAGTGCCCGCGAACAGCTTTCCCTCCAACAGATCCGCCTCGAAGTGATTCTTGCGGATGGCGCCGAGCCCGAGGGATCCGGCGATGGATGCGGCTGCGGTCACGGTGGCTGTCAGAACTGACGTTCCCTGAAGCAGGGAGCGCGGGCATCCTGCCCGCGAACCTGAACGATGGGGGGCGGGACGCCCGCGCTCCGTTGGCAGGGGCGGCTAATCCGTGGAGATGATCGCGCCGGTCGTTGCGAGCAGGGACACGAAGCCGATGAAGCGCCCGCGGGAGTCGTAGCACCAGATCGACCAGACCGGAGCGGCATTGGTTCCGCGCTGTTGGAGCACATAGCTCACGCTGTCCAGACGCCGCCCGCGGTCCGAGGCGAACCTCTGCGCCCTGCGCCAGGCTTCCGGGGAATCGATCCGGACCCGGCCCAGCGTGATCGGCGTATCCCCGCTGATCAGTGCGCGCGGATTCAATGTCGCGCGCTCCGATGTGATCCGCCCGCGGGACACCGTGAGGCTGGTGGGAAGACCCCTCCGCGTGGGATTGCGGGCGATGATCGCCCAATAGGGGGGCGTGGGCTTTCCGTGGTCCGCAGAGAGCCTCATAATCCCGTTCTGATACTGGCCCGGGAGCGCCCGCATCGCCGCGACGGCACCATTGGGATCCGGTGCGGCAAACAATGCGGCAGGCAGAAAAAGGGAAAGGAGAAGTGCGAGTGATGGGCGCATGGCTTGGTGGAATTCGCGGGCTTAATAACCATTCCACAGGCTGATTGTCGAGGATACGCTGGCTAGCCGGGAGGATTGACGAAGAAAAAGCTCGGATTTTTGCCACCGAAGAGGCACATCACAGGATCCACCACCAAACCATTATGCGATTGCTCCTCCTCCTTCCCGTTACCGCCATTTTGCTGACTGCCTGCCAGAGCGCGCCAAAAAATGCGGCGGACTGGGATGTTCCGCTGACCCTGCGGACCACGGGTCCCGCCTACGCGGACTATGTGCTCGAAAGGGCGGACGCCAACAAAGACGGCCGTGTGACGGTTGTCGAATGGACGAACGCAGGCGGCACACAGAAGAGTTTTCTTCTTGTTGACCAGAACAAGGACGGAGCCGTCACACGCACGGAGTTGATCCGTTTCGGCTCGAATAAGAAATTCCTCGATTTCACACGCCGCTATACCGATTTCTATAAGGACAGCAAAATGACCCCGCGTGACTTCCGTTCGCCCTCCGGGGTGCGCCTCCTGCGGATCGAGTTTTAGCCTGCGATGATCAGTCGGGAATGGGGCCGCTGCCCGGCGGCAAACAGGGCGCTGTTGAAATTCATGAAGTCTTCAGCCGTTTTGCTCCTCCTGCTCCCTGTGTTGCTGCCGGCTTTGCCTCTCGAAGCTGCAGCCACGGGCTCCCAAGCAGAGGGACCAGTCGCCACAGTCGCGCAGGATTCTGGGCATGCCCTGCCTGCAGATTGGATGGAGTGGGCAAAACGCATTGAGAAGATACACCCTGTCACCGACGCAGCCGGGCACGGGCCGGATATCGGATCCCCGGAATGGTCGGGGGCTGTGGACAAAAAGTTGCGAATCACCGATGCAGCCGGGCATGGACCGGACCTTGGCTCCATGGAGTGGCGGCGGGCCGTCGAGAAAAAGCTTCGTCTTGATACCGCGTTTGTTCCGGAGAAGACCCGCGAGCTCCTGTCCGCACATTCTACAGTCTCCCGGTTCGAAGGAGTGAAAGATCACCAATGCCTCGGGTTGACCGCTCTTTGTCCGGACCGTTGCGGCGAATCCGGAAAACTCGCCACGTTTACCATTATCAAATACCTCCGCTACGAAAAGCGCGGGGAATATGGAGACCCGAAACAGGAACAATTTCTGGTTCTTATCGAGGACAACATGAAGAATCCAAAAGTGAGCCCGGCGATCCGGGACGCGATCCTCGCACTCAAACCGGGAGATCTCGTCGAACTGGACTGGAACCACGACTACGTCACGCAGGCCGGCTCGAAATTTCCCGAGCGCCCGATCATCAGGATCTCGCCCAAAAATTCGCCTTAGCTGCCAGAGTGTTCCTGGAAGAAACGACGCCGGCAGGATACAGGCTCATCGTTCGCCCATTGGATGTTCATCGGAACTGGCCGGCAGAATTTTTCTGAGACCTCTCGTGCCTGTATGTCACAAACTGCAACATGGTGATTTTGTTTTGTTGCATAATTCGGCGCTTGTTGCATAAATGCGGTTACCGCATTTAACCCAGACGCCCTCCGTGCATGTTCGATTCCAGAGTGGAGCATCGGACGGGGAGCTGTAAAATCACAGCAAAGCAAAGGAGCAGTATGACTCAGAAACCGCCCGCAAACCATCAAGGAGCGGACATCCTGATTGTGGACGATACCCAGGAAAATCTGGAACTGCTCACCGAAATGCTCAAGTCGAACGGATACAAGGTCCGTCCCGTTACCGGGGGTAAGCCGGCATTGAAAGCTGCCCGGAGCACTCCTCCCGACTTGATCCTGCTCGACATCAACATGCCGGACATGAACGGCTACGAGGTTTGCCAGCACCTGAAATCAGAGGAAGCATTGAAAGGGATCCCGGTGATTTTCATCAGCGCGCTGGGGGATGCAGAGGATAAAGTCAAAGCATTTGCGTTTGGCGGTGTGGATTACATCACCAAACCGTTTTGGTTGGACGAGGTGCTGGCCCGTGTGAGAACCCACCTGCAGGTCCGCGGGTTGCAGCTCGAGTTGGAGACGCACAACGCCCGCCTGGAAGAGACGGTGAGGGCACGCACCCGCGATATCACCCTTGCGAGGGACCAGCTTGCATGCGCCAACCAACGGCTTGCGATTCTCGACAAGGCCAAAAGCGATTTCCTAATGATCATCTCCCACGAGCTCAGAACTCCGCTCAACGGTTTGTTCGGCATCACCGAGCTGATCATGGACGAATGCCGTTCGAACCCGACGGTGGAAGCCCTTTGCGAGGACTTCAACCGCTGCCGCGATAGAATCCTGACCATCGTGACCGACTCCTTGCTCCTGACGCAGATCGATTTGCAGGCGGAGCAACTTGCGGGGGCGCTGACTCCGCCGGGCCCTGCTCTCGCCGAAGCCAGGGACCATTGTCTGGAGTTCGCCAGATCTAACCGGGTCGATATCGGGCCAAGCCCCGTCCTTCCCGAACTGGTTCAAGGGGACGCGGAGCTGATCACGAAGGCGCTGGAGGCATTGTTGGAAACCAGTGTCAGATTTTCGAAACCGGGCAGCGTGATCACCCTCTCCGCCTCGGCTTCGGAAACCGGTTTTTTGCTTGCGATCGGGACGGCGGGGATTTCCATCCCGGAGGAGCTGCTCCCCAGGTTTTTCGATGTGCTGGCGATTGCGGAAGCGATCTTTCCCGGCGGCGATCTGGGGCTCAGGCCCGCTGTTGCCGAGCGGATCATCTCTTTGTTTGGCGGCTCAGTTGCCGTTGAAAACCTTGATCCGCCGGGCATCCGGTTTGATGTGCGCCTGAAATCAGCAAGATAAACGCACGGGCCCCCCATGAATTTCCACCTCAACGATACTTCAAAACATCGCTTGAGGATGGCGGCATTGATCCTGGCCGTTCTTTTTGCCGGGGCCTGCGCGACGTGGTGGGTTGTTTTGCGGGCCGACCGAGAGATGCGCGCCCGCCTTCTGCTGGAGACCCGCCTGCTCGCACAGGGGGTTTATGCCGAGCGTATCGCGGCTCTTTCCGGCACGGATGCCGACCTGACCAATCCCGCCTACCTGAGGCTCAAGGAGCAACTTGCCGCCACCCGCTCCTCCTATCCGCTCTGCAGGTTTGTCTATCTCCTTGGTCGTAAGCACGACGGCAGGCTCTTCTTCTTTGTGGACAGCGAGCCCGCCGACTCAAAAGACTGCTCGCCCCCCGGACAGGTTTATGACGAGGCCTCGGAAGGTTTTTCGCGCGTCTTCTCCAGCGGTGACGAAGTCGTTGAGGGCCCGGCCCCCGACCGTTGGGGGAATTGGGTTTCGGCACTGGTTCCCCTTTACGGATCGCAGATGCACCCTGAGAAATCCGGCCGCAGGATTCTCGCTGTTTTCGGCATGGATATTGACGCCCGCGATTGGATCCGGATGCTTGTTCTCGCCGGCTTGCCGACCATCCTGCTCACGTTCGCATTGGCCGTGATTCTCCTTGCGTCCTCGGTGCTTCTGGAGAGGAGCTCCGGGAATCACGGGCACACGTCCCGGTCCTTCAAGAAGCTTGGGGTGGGCCTGGTTGCCGCGATCGGGATCGTTCTGACACTGTTCGTCGCATGGATGGTCCACGACCGCGAAACCCATGGCCGCGAGGAGGCATTCAAGCGGTTGGCGGCAAGCCGGTCGGCGGAAATTATCGAAACGCTGCGCAACCTCCGCGACACCGAGCTGGAAGGTTTTGCGCGCTTCTGTGAGACCAATCCCACGGCGACCTCGCAGGAGTTCCTGCACTACACCTCCTATCTGGCAAAGAACCCTGCCATCCAGGCCTGGGTGTGGGCACCGGTCGTGCCGGCTGCCGACAAATCACGGTTCGAAGAGCAGGCCCGCCTGGCAGGGGGGAATAATTTTCAAATCTGGCAGAAGGATGACCGGGGAAACCGGGAGCCAGCCGGAGGGCGGGATTTTTACTATCCTGTTTTTTATGTGGCGCCACAGCAGGGGAACGAGGCGGCTGTTGGGTATGACTCCGGTTCGGAGCCGCTGCGCCGCGCGGCATTGGAAGAGGCCGTGAGAACCGGGCTTCCCTCCTGCACGGAACCCCTCACAGCCGTGCAGGCCGAGGGCGACCAGAGTGCGATGCTGATGTATCGCCCCGTCTTCAGCGGAGAAAACCCCGGGCGCTTACTCGGGCTTGCGGTGGCTGTCGTCAGAATGGGCACCCTGCTGCAGTCCGAGGACATCGCCCCTGCGCTGCCCATGAGGCTTTATCTCCTGCACAAGGATGCGGCCCCTCAGCTCCTGGCCTCGGTCAGCGACGCTGGCGCATTTCCCGGAGCGCAGTATTCTGTCACGCGTTCCATCTTTGCGTTTGGAAAGGTTTTCGCCGTCACCATCTACTCCGGCCCGGAGTTCATGGTGCTGGAGCATCATCCCGGGCAGGCAAGCCTGTTGGCCCTTGCGGTCGGTCTTCTTCTGACGTCGGCACTCGCACTTCTGACCGGCGTTCTCTTGCGACGCCGCGAAGAACTCGTGCGGTTGCTCGCCGAGGTGACCAAGAACCAGCTGATCGCCCAGCACGCGCGCGATCCTCTGCTGCTCGTGACGCTGGACGGGAGGGTTGTGGATTGCAACCGCGCCGCCGAGAAACTCTACGGCTACAGTCGCGCAGAGCTCCTGCAGTTGCGGATCGGGGATTTGCGCTCAAACGAACAGCAGGAGGTGGTCGGTCGGCAGATGCAGCAGGCGAGGAACCAGGGCATCCTTTTTGAAGCCACACATGTGTGTAAAAACGGGTCCACTGTGCCTGTGGAGGTGAATTCCCAGGGCATCACTTTCGACGGGCAGGAAATGCTCCTCAGCGTGATCCGGGACATCACGGTTCGCAGGCAGGCGGAGGAGTTGATAAGAGAGAGCGAAAGCCGCTACGCCCAGCTCGCTGCGCAGAGTTCCACCGTTGCCTGGGAGATCGATCCCTTGGGACTCTATACCTATGTCAGCCAGGTGTCCGAGGTGGTCTGGGGATACCGCCCCGACGAACTGACAGGCCGGATGCACTTTTACGACCTGCATCCCGAAGCGGAGCGGGAGACATTCAAGGCATCCGCATTTGCGATCCTGGAACGGAAAGTGCCTTTTCAGAACTTGATCAATGCCATTCACACCAAAGACGGACGGATAATATGGGTCTCCACCAACGGAACTCCCGTGCTCAACGCCGACGGAACCCTCCGGGGCTACCGCGGCAGCGACATGGACATCACAGAGCGCAAGCAGGCCGAGCAGGCGATTGCCCAAGCCAATGCCGAGCTTGAACAGCGGGTCATTGAGCGCACTGCAGAACTGAATCGTAACAAGGACCAGCTCCAGCTCCTGCTGGACTCCACTGCGGAGGCCATTTACGGAATCGACACGCTCGGGAACTGCACCTTCTGCAACAGGGCCTGCCTGAGGATCCTTGGCTACGAACGGGAGGACGAGATGCTGGGGAAAAATATGCACTGGCTAATCCATCACAAGCGTGAGGACGGATCCCACTATCCGGTCGAAGAGTGCCGGATTGTTCAGGCGTTCCAAAAGGATGAGGGGGCGCATGCTGATGACGAAGTCCTGTGGCGTGCGGACGGCACCAGTTTTCCGGCGGAATACTGGTCCTACCCGCAACATGCGGACGGCATTGCAGTCGGGGCGGTGGTGACCTTTATTGATATCACTGAACGCAAGCGTGCGGAGGAGGCACTGCGCGAGAATGTGGACCGGATGGAATTCGCTTTCAGGGCCACACAGGACGGCATCTGGGACTGGAACATGGAGACGGACGAGGTGTTTTACTCTGCCCGTTGGAAGGGGATGCTGGGATATCGCGAGGAGGAGGTCGAACACCGCGTCAGCGAGTGGAGGAGATTGCTGCATCCGGACGATGTGCAGCGGGCGACGCAGGTTGTGGAAGCCGTTATGCACGGGGAGGCCGAATATGTGATCGAGTTCCGCATGCTTCACAAGGATGGGCATTACGTGGACATCCTCTCTCGCGGATTCCCCATCCGACGTCGGCCGGATGGGCCGATCACCAGAATCGTCGGCACACACCTTGACCTGACGGAGCGGAGGCGGGCCGAGCAGGAGTTGCGCGAGAGCGAAGAACAATACCGGATGCTGTTCGAGTCGTCGCGGGATGCGATCGTCACCACGGATTCCACGGGGCGCTGCCTCGACTGCAATCAGGCGGCGGTGGAGATGTTTGGCTGCGCGGACAAGGCCGCGTTGATCGCTCTTGGCCCCGGTGCTTTATCGCCTGAATATCAGCCCGACGGCAGGCTTTCGCGCGAAGCGTTCATCGAGGTTCTGTCGCAACTGAGGGACAAGGGAAGCCTTTTTGTGGAGTGGCAGCACCAGCGCGTGGACGGTACGTTGTTCCCGGCGGAAGTCGCGCTCAGCTATTTTTACATCCAGGGCCAGCCCGTCCTCCATGGGCTGCTGCGGGACATCTCGCAGCGGAGGCTGCTTACGGATGCGATCGACCGGCAGCGCCGGCAGCTCCAGCATTTGCTGGATACCGCCCCGGTGGGCGTTGGGATTTCGGTCGACGGAATCGTCCGCTTCGCCAATCCCCGCATCGCCGAAATCGTCAACCTCAAAGTCGGAGGGCCGTCGTCCAGCATTTACGGTGATCCCGCGGAGCGGGAATTCATGCTCGAGGCGCTGGAGCGGGAGGGAATCGTCCGGGATTGGGAGTTTAAGATGCGAGGGCCGAACGGGGAAATCCGCGATACGATGGGCACATTTCTGAGGACCGAATTCGAGGGCAGCGATGGGATTCTCTGCTGGCTGGTTGACATCGGCAAACTCAAGGCCGCGGAGTCCGAAATGCGCGAGGCAAAGGAACTGGCCGAGAAGGCCTCAAAAGCCAAGAGCGCTTTCCTGGCGAACATGTCGCACGAGATCCGCACGCCGATGAATGCGATTCTCGGGTTCTCACAGCTCCTGCTCCACGACTCCCGGGTGGCTGCGCCCCAGAAAAAGCATCTGGAGACGATCAACAGGAGCGGAGAGCATCTTCTCGCCTTGATCAACGATATTCTGGACATGTCGAAGATCGAAGCCGGCCGCGTGGAATTAAAACCGGCTCCGCTCGATCTCTCCACGCTGCTTCACGACCTTGATACGATGTTCCGCATTCGCACCGATACCAAGGGATTGAGGCTGGCCGTGATCAAGGAGAGCGGTCTGCCGCAGTGCTGTGTCGCAGACAAGGGCAAGCTGCTGCAGGTGCTGATCAACCTGATGGGGAACGCCGTAAAATTCACCAGCAAGGGAGGCGTTGTCCTGCGGGCGTCTTTGGAGCATGGCGGAACGCAGAAGCTGCTTTTCGAGGTGGAGGACACAGGAATCGGAATCCCGGGTGAAATGACAGAAAAACTCTTCCAACCTTTTGTGCAGGTGCATGGCGACCGTCACACAGGACCGGTGACCGGGACGGGTCTCGGCCTGGCCATCAGCCGCGAAATCGCGATCCTGATGGGCGGCGAAATCAGCGTCAGCAGCAGGGCCGGCAAAGGGTCGGTCTTCAGGTTTTCAATTCCATTTGTGGAGGGGACGATGCATCGCGCAGAACGGGCACCCAGGCTTCGCCGGGTCATTGGCTTGAAAGCCGGGCAGCCCGCCTTTCGCATTTTGATCGTGGACGACATCGAGGACAACCAGGCTCTGCTCACAGAGATGCTCTCACGGGCCGGGTTTGCGACCCGCTCAGCGGGCAGCGGGAAAGCCGCTCTCGACATTTGCCAGGAATGGTGTCCGCATCTCCTCCTGATGGACATGCGGATGCCGTCCATGAGCGGAGTGGATGCCATCCGGCGGATACGGGCTACCGACCTTTCAAACCAGGTCAAAATCATCAGCCTGACCGCCAATACCTTTGAAAGCGTGCGTTCTGAGGCTCTGCACGCCGGCGCGAATGATTTTCTCGCGAAGCCGTTCCGGGAAGAGGAGATGTTTGAGAAAATCCGCGTGCTGCTCGGTGTGGAGTATGAATATGACAGAGCGAATGTTGAGAGAGCTCCTGTGACGGCCGTTGACGCTCCAACACCCACGCCGGAGGAGGTGGCCTCGCTTCCTGCCGATCTCGTGAGGCAGGTCAGGGAAGCAGCTATCAACGCTGATTGCGACCTTCTGCAGGAGTTGATCCGAGGGGTGGGGGATCAAAAACTCTCGCAAGCCCTGTCCGCCCTGGTTAAGCGCTATGAATACCAGCAGTTGTTGGATCTGCTGGAGAGTGCATGACGGGGAAAAGGCGCAAACTTCTGCGGGGGGACCGGCTGACGGGATATTGAGCAGCCGATGCCGCTCACTTTGCAGCGAAGAGGAGAGTGGCTGTCCAGCGCACAAAACCCGGAAACGGTTTTCTACCGGATCCTGGAACAGCTAAGCTCCCCCGAAGAACCAATTCAGGCCGTGAGAAAGGAAAGCAAGAATTGAGAAGAATCCCACGACAAGGCCGAGCAGGAACACGGCAGCCGACGAGAGCAGCAGTGGCTTCCGTTTGCGCTTGAGGAAAAACGCCAGACCGGCAGGAAGGCCGGCGAGTCCCGTCAGGCCGAGGCAGGCTTGCAGCGCCGGAACCCAAACGAAACTTCCGGAAGCAGGAGTTTGTGCCGTCCCCGGGAGCATGACGGAGCGGAGGATCACTAGGAATATTTCGGAAACGATGCCGCCCGCGGCGAGGACATAGAACAAGGCGACATGGACCAGAGCCCACAGGAGTATGAACACAACTCCTCCGGCAACGAGCCATGGGTTGGCGGCTTGTTCTTCTGCGGGCATCGGACGCAGAGCTCCCGGCTCAGCGAACTTTGATGGATTTGACGATGCCCTCCATCGTCTCCGCGTGTTTGTCCAAGGCGCGGAGCGGATTCTGGCAGAGAAAAATGAGGGCTTTGTCACCCGACTTGCGAACATAGCTGAGAAGGTTGACGCTGTATTTCTCCGTGCCTTCGCCGTCGGACGCGACGGCATTCTGGAATGTTGCGGTGAGGCCCAGGGCATCGTCCTTGTTGACTTCAGGCTCTTTGCCCTGGTTCCAAAGGATCTCCTTGAAACGTTCTCCGATTTGCTTTTTGAGGACCTCCTCGGCATTGGACACTTCGGCTGCGTCCACAAGAATGACATTGATGGCAACCAGCCGGTCGGGGGATTCGACATAGGTGCCCTCCTCGGTTTCCTTCATCTTCCATCCCGCCGGGAAGTCGATGGCGAAGTCCGGCTTCGCCGCGGTCGGGTAGCTGAAGGTCTGGGCCGAAGCAGGTTCTTTGGAGGCCGGTTCCCCGGAAGAGGCTGCGGCGATGGAATTCATCATGGCTCCGCAGGCTGCCCCATATTTTGACGCAGTCTCCTTGGATGCGATGAGCGAGAACAGGATCTGCTTTGGAGAACGGGGGTGCTTGATGAGAACCATGTTGATATGAGCCTCGCCGCTTTTGTCCTCCCCCTTGCCTCCGAGCATACTCGCGAGGATGCCATTGGTTTCAGTGGTGCCGGATTTCTCGAGGGTGAGATTTTTGAAGTCCTGATCCACCGTGCTCTTGGCTTCCGCGATGGCTGCAGCCTCGTCATCGATGGCGGCTTCCATCGGCATGACTTCAACGATGACGTCGCCCCCGTCGGGGGAAACCACAAAGACGCTGTCGTTCTGCCATTTGACTTTCCAATCCGTTGGAACCTCAAAGGAAATGAGCGGATCTTCTTTGGGGAATCCGAGAGTTTGAGAGGCCTGGGAGAGGTGTGCAACGGCCAGTAAGGGCAGGCAAACGAGGCTTGATAGGATTCTTGGCTTCATAAAGTTTGGCATGGTTATTTCGAGCGGCAACCGGCGGATTCGCGCTCAGCTACCAGTTGCGTGAAAAATTAGGAAGAACAAATTTGTCCTGGATCAAGAAGGCCGCCACACATTGCGGGAGGACAAAACTCCAGCGCCATCCCCGGGCTCACGCCGATCCGCGTCTACCTATTCGAGATGACGTCCCGGAAGGATTTCAAGAACAGAGCGCGTTCTTTTGTGAGTTCCATGACCGCCGATGCGGACATCGGGATATACATCGTGCCATCCATGCGGCCGTAGGTTTCCTCAATGGATTTTATTTGCGCGTCGCGGAAGACGATCCAGGCCTTCTGTGCGGTCACCAGAGAAGCCCATTCCTCCGACTCCATTTTTTTCTTGAGATCCTGGTAGATGGAATTCATTTCCCTGTCCCACTGCTTGTTCGCCTTCGAAACGGCCTGAACCATGCCTGCGGTCGATGAATCCTTGTCGATCGCAGCCTCCATCGCCTGATCGATCGGGTGCTTCTCTTCATCGGCATGAAGCGGCATGGCGAGGACGACGAGAGCGAGGATGAAAGGAGCGGTTTTCAAGGCGGTGTTTCTCATTTCGCCTTAAGCCATGGCGCATCCGCTTCGGACGCCTTTACGGAGTTCATGACAATATAAAGCAGGGCTTCGAGCATTTCCGGGGTGGTGCGGTAAACGTCAGTCGCTCCTTCCGGTGGCTGCCAGGTCGAGGCAGGGAGCGAGGGAGCGAAGGTCAGGTTGCGGATGTCCACGGCGGCCGTAAAGTCACGGCGTGTGATTTCGACGCGGCGCGGCACGTAGCCGGGAGCGACCCAGATTCTGCCTTCAAAATCCTCCGCCTTCGTCGCTTTTGCCAGTTCGGGCATCAGTCCCGCGGTGAGAACCCGGCAGTCTTCGCCGTTGAGGGTTTCCACCTCCGCGACGTCTGCGCGCTTCATCGAGAAGAGAGCGGGCAGAAAAACCGCCTGCTGCGCGGAGACCGGAAGAAAGATCGGAGTGGTTAGCTTGAGATTCTTTTTGGGCTTCACCTTGAACTGGGCGACGAGGAATTCGACCTTGCTGCCGGGGGTTGCCCAGACTTCGTTTCCATTTCTGCACACGGTGAATTGCTCACCCAGAACCGGTGCTTCGAGCCTCACCTTGTCGGGAAACTGGACCGCAGCCTTCAGGGAGGCCCCTTTCATATTGGCCGGAAGCCGGCCCGACACCGAGCTCAGCTCAAGTGTCAGGGTTGCGGCGCGGTTCGGGCTGTTTGTGTCAGCCAGCAACACGCCCCAAAGCGGCTGAAAGATTTTGCCGATCACGTCGTAGGGATTGTCCCGCGGCGGCGCCTGCTGGGCATGGAGGGGGAGTGAGGCGGCGAGTATAAGGCAGAGGATGGTGCGGGACATGCGACCTCTCCTTACCCCCGATTAACCGCTGTGGCAAAAAGTTTTGCATTTTTCAATCATCCGGTGTCGGGTAGGCTTCGAAGCCATGAATACCGGAACCGGATGGGAACCGATTGAACAGGGATGATTGCCACTGGACTTGTCTACGCATTTCAGGAGAGCACGATGGAAGGGAAGCTCGTTCTTCTCGCTCTCTTTCTTGCCTCGATTTTCAGCTGGTCGGTCATGGTGACCAAAATGCGCTACCTGCATTTTGCCAAAAGGCAGAGCGAGCACTTTTCCGCGCTCTTCCACCGGGACCGGGCTCCGCTGCGGATGTATGAGCAGGGGGTTCGCTTCGAAGGTTCGCCGCTCTACGCCATCTATGCCGCCGGCACCGCCGAGCTCTGCTTTCAAATGCTGGGATCGACCGAGGTGGATGAAACATTCCGCGCGCGTCTGGATTCCGCAGACAAGATCAGCCCCGCCCAGATGCGTGCGGTTCAGGCCGCGATGGAGCGAGCCGTCGGCGAATCGGCTCTCAAGCTCGAGTCGCACATGATCATCCTTTCGACCGCGGTGAGCGGAGGGCCGTTCCTTGGCCTGTTGGGAACCGTTTGGGGCGTGATGGATGCCTTTTCGGGAATTGCCTCCGCAGGGACGGCCAACCTCGCTGCCATGGCTCCGGGCGTTTCCGGCGCGCTGATCACGACGGTGACCGGCCTTCTTGTCGCGATCCCCGCCATGTTCGGATACAACTTTCTGGTCACCAGCGTGCGCTCGATGATCGTGCAGGCCGACAATTTTGCCGCGGAGCTCTCCTCCGAAATCGAGCACCGCTACGTCGAGCACGGAATCCGTGAAGCCCGACGTGCCGCCCACTCCTGATTTATGAGGCGCTACTCCTCACGCCAGAGCCTGCAGACGCTCACAGAAATCAATATCACCCCGCTTCTCGATCTGGCGTTCGTGCTGCTGATCATCTTCATGATCACAACCCCGCTGATCGAGAACAGCATCGACCTGGTTGTCCCGACGAGTTCCACCGCCAAGACCAGCGTCAACCCTTCCGAAGTGTTCACGATTTCCATCGATAAGAACGACGTGATGAAGTTCAACAACGAGGTGCTCACACCTGCGGATCTCGAAGCCCGGCTTGCGACCCTTCATGCGGAGAATCCTGCGACAGCCGTCGTGGTCCGGCCCG
Source organism: uncultured Chthoniobacter sp. (assembly GCA_964600115.1). GTDB lineage: Bacteria > Verrucomicrobiota > Verrucomicrobiia > Chthoniobacterales > Terrimicrobiaceae > QYQL01. The sequence goes on from CAZRIL010000017.1 coordinate 38,454, forward strand.
ACCGGGAACTCGCGGTCCAAAAATTTGTTGCCGTGATGGATATTTTGCAGCGCACAGGCATCACCAAGGTCGGCGTTATGACCCACCCGGAACAGCCGGTTCCAGCCAATCCCTGAAATGGCAGATCCGAGATTCCGGCGGAATCTGATCCTCGTCGCCATCGTCCATGTGCTGGCGCTTGCCGCCTTCTTTTTCTTCGCGGAAAGGGAGATCAAAAAGCCGGCGGGTGAAGTGGTCTGGATGGATCCCGGCGCATTCTCGTCGGCAGCCAACAATGGGGGAGAACCGGAGAATCCAGTCGTGCAGGATCCAACACCAGAGCCCACGCCGGAAATGACTCCGGACCCGACTCCCCCGCCCACACCGGAACCAACTCCTCCTCCAACGCCGGAACCAACTCCGCCTCCAACACCGGAACCCACGCCTGAACCGACACCCGAGTCCACACCCTCGGAGATTCCTATCGCCACGCCTACCCCCACGCCGAAGCCCAGCCCCTCAGCCACTCCAAAGCCAACTCCCTCTCCGACTCCGAAAGTCACGCCGAAGCCGACGCCCAAGCCTTCCCCGAAGCCCACTGCTAAGCCCAGCCCGAAAGTTTCGCCGAAGCCGAGTCCCAAACCTTCCGTATCCCCGAAAGCTTCGCCCAAGGCATCGGCATCGCCCCAATCCTCACCGAAATCCTCGCCGGGCAGTTCGCCGGGCAGTTCGCCAAAAGCTTCCGCATCCCCCGGAAGTTCTCCGGGAACCGGAAAGTCTTCCTCTGGCGCCGATGGCACAGGCAGCTCCGAGCAAGGTTCCGGGAAGTCGTCGAAGCCCGGGGCTGGAGGCGATTCCACGCAGTTCGCGTGGTATCACGAGCTCATCCACGACCGGTTCTACAGCCAGTGGGACCAGCCGACCTCGATTTTCGGGCAGGCTAAATCCTTCGTCTGCACGGTGAAGATCCGGATTGAGAAGGATGGAAAAATATCGAATGCCGAAATTGTAAAATCGAGCGGCAACCCGCTTATGGACGAATCCGTTTTGGCGGCAGCGAAGCGTGTTCCTCAAATCGATCCGCCGCCGGCCTCGCTGGCGTCCGGCGGCGGCTACACGGTCAACATCAATTTCGAGTTGGAGTAGATAGCCTGCAGGCTTCAAGGATTCTTCAAGGAAACCGGCGGGTAGTAGATGGAGAGGGGTTCCGATTTCCACCAGTCCCCGGACGCCTTTCGTTCCGCGAATGTGGTAAATTCGTAGCCGTCTCCCAGTGCGCGGATGTAGCGGGGCCTGCCGCCCTCAAAGGCCGGCGCTTTATCCATAAGGTCAAGAACCGCCGGGTAAGCTTCCAGAAGTCTGCCAAGAAAGCTCTCGAACCACGGAGTCCGGTCCCCGCGGGACAACGCGGCGAACCACATCTGCCAGTCCAGTCGCGGCATATACGGAGCCACCCGGGGAGGACGGCGTTGCAGGGGGCCGGGCTTGTATTTGAAAACATAAGGTTTCCAGTTCACGCCATCATCCGAACCCTGGATGCTTATCTCAAGGCGTTGTGTCGTCATGGCTGCGAAGAGTCCGTATCCATTGATTGTGCGGAACGGTGAGATCGTCGAATAGGCGGCCGCGAGCGGCTCCATCCATGGCGCAGGCCTCCGGAATGCATATGTGAGAGGCACAAGGCTCAGCAGGAAAACCGCCGCCGCAACCGGCCAAAGCAACCAGGGCGGCAGGAAGCGTTGGGGGGCCTTTGCGGCTTTCATGCGGATCGCAAGTGATCCCCACATGGCATCATCAACAACAAGCACGCACAGCGCCAGTGTCAGCAGGTTGAAGATTCCGTAATTGCCGGTAATGAAGATCAGGAACTGCAGGCCGGCGATGCTCCCCGCTCCCGCAATCCGCAGGCGGCGCGGGAGAAAGAGGAAGAATGGCAGAACCAGTTCGATGAGGAGAACCGCCTTGACGCTGAGCCATTGGAACCAGTCCGGCAACTGTTGGGCGAACCACGCCACCGGCGTCGGCAGCGGTTGCGTGAAATAGTGGTAGTCGAGCGCGGTCCCGTTTGCCCAGGTGGGATCGCCGCTTGTGAGCTTCACCACACCGGACTCGAAGAGGAGACGGAACAGCAGCCAGATCAAAAGAAAATGCGCCAGGCGGGGCGGGCTGGCCGCCTTTTTAACCCACAGATTCCACGGCGCGAGGAAGATCGCAAGGAACCCGGTTTCCAGGAGGAGGATGTCCCATTGGAACTGATAAAAATCCTGTCCGGCGATGCTCAGCGAAAGATAAGCCGCCCACAGAAAGACCAGATTTGCCGCGGGCGCTATCCCGAAAATCAGCAGAACGGATGCCGCCACGCCCGCCCAGCACCAGGCATGGATCGACGCATCCCCGGCCCCGGTCCAGGCAAGGATGCTTGGGAAATGCCAATCCGCTCCGGAGCGGTGCACCGCATCAAAAAAATCCGCAGCCGGCAGGATTCCCTTCGAGCCGATCAATCCATCAGTTTGCGCGCCGAAGGACAGGAAGGCTACAAGGAAGATTCCCCCGAGCACGCGCAGAAACGCCCAGCTCGACAGGGCATATGTTGGGGGCCGAACGTCGTTTCCCCAAAGCGCCCGCGTGAGGAATGAGAAAAATTCGCGGTGCGCGGCGACTCCCGCATAAAGCGACTCCGTCAAGCGCGCAAACACAGGCACCCTTCGGTATATCGACAGGGCCGCACGGCCATACCACGTTGCCGTGGCGAGAGCCGAGAAAACCGCTTTTGCACCGGAGCAGAATGTGCCGTCCGTCCCGACCCATTGAACAGCCCGGGAAAATTCCTCCGGCAGGATCCGGGGAAACCGTGCGCCGACGCTCTGCGAGGTTTCATACTCCACGCGATCGCCTGTGACGGCCCGCCATGCCTCAATCCACCGGCAGCAGAACCGGCATTCCCCATCGTAAATCAGCAGAGGCTTCTCGGGCACCGGGCGATGTTGTTTCCCCTGCTCATCCGGTTCAACCTCAAAAGCGGACACTTCCTTTCTGCGATTGCGCTTAATCAGCGGCAGAATCCTTTCCGCCCGTGTTCGCTGCGAGCGCCAATTGCGCCTTCTCCTCCGCCTCGCGCCGGTTGATCACGAAGGTATTGTTGTCGCCGAAGGTGGCCCACGGCCCGGCAGGGACATCGGCGAATTCCACAAATTTCCAGTCGGTGACATCTGTATCCTCCATTCCCAGAAAGTCGCGCACGGCAGGCGAGACATCAAGGCCCGCTCCTCTGTTGAGATTCGGCTGAGGACGTTCATTTCCGAAGACATAGCCCGCATGGTCGGTACGGAACGGGCCCGCATCCTCCCATTGCGCGTAGCAGACCTTGTCGCCCCGCCGTATCGCGATCCAGCGGCCTTTGCACACCGACCGGCCAGGCGAGCGAAAATCCCTTTTGAACCACGGAATAACTTGTGCCGCCTCGGGTTTGTGCCCCTTGGAGGTCATGTCATTGTAGGGGAGCGCGACATAAAACGGGTTCTGCCGCGGAGTGAATGCCCTCGGGATGAACTGGCTCCTGCGGTCGGCCCGATTTGGAGAATCCGTGCCGCCGTAGTTCTGCGCCCATCTCGAGTCCCAGCAGCTTTTGTGGTTCGGAACCGGATTGTTGGCGGTGGGCCTTTCGCCGATCCAGAATGTAGTGGTGACGATCGCGGGGCGCCAGGGATATTGCGGGATCGTCCCTGGCGCTGGAGGATTGGTGACCGGAGTGGAGTTTCCCGACCAGTAGTCGTTGTCGAACGAAAACTGCGTGGTTCCGGCCTTCTTGGTTTTTGAAGAGTCGATCGTCTTTGTTGCCGCATGGGAGGCGGTCAGGCTGGCTGCGGAATACATGGCCACCCCGAGCCAGCGGATGAAGGATTTCCGTTTTCTATGCCGCCGCCGGGAAGCGGGGTGAGCGTGGGGACGTCTGCTCATGGAATAATGTCGGCCATGATCCGCATTTATGCAAATGACAGACAGGGTTCCTGCGGGGCTCCTCCCCGGCCGCGGGGCGACAAAGCAGAGCGGGTTCGCCATTTTCCGGACGGCATGCGAAGGTCATGGCTGTGAAGGCGGTCATCAACATCGGCGATCCCGTCGCAAAGGTTGTGGGAAAGAGACGTTCGCCGGGTTCGTCGCAGACCTACGGGTTGAAACTACAGGATACCCTGCGTCAATTATCTCCACCAAGGTATCCGCGCGGTGTTTTCAAATTTCACTCCCACGAGGAGGCCGATGCATGGCTGATGGACCATTTGACCCGGAAACAGGAGAGCTGATTCGATTCCCCGGCCGCCTGTCGAAGAGGATGTGGTTGGCCTCTGCCGAAAGCTCAACGCGCTTGGAGCGCGATTTGTTTGCCGCCCGCGGCATCGAGCCGCCGGAAGTCACGTGATCCGCATCCGGGATCGGTCGGCAACCCAGATGGCGCAACAGCTTCACTCTCCCATCAGGGACGGGATGGCACCGCTCCAGCTTTCGTGAAGCGCGGTGAGCGGCCAACTGAAGACAATACCGGCCGCCTTGATCTCCAATTTCTTGTCTGCGGTAACCGTGCCGATTGTCTGCGCGGGAACGCCTTTCTTACCGAGAAACGCCAGGACCTCGGCTTCTTTTCCGGAGTCCAACGAAATCACAATGCGGGATTGTGACTCGTTGAACAGCGCCACATCGGCGCGCAATGCGTCGCCGGGAATTTTAACCGCGGCCCCGAGCATCGTTTCGCCGGACATGCACGATTCCGCGAGGGTGACCGCGATCCCGCCTTCCGCGCAATCGTGTGCGCTCTTTACGAGGCCCGAACGAATCAGTGACCGGACAGAATCCTGGACAGCGAGTTCCTTGTCGTAGTCAAGCCGCGGTGGAGGACCGGCTTTGACCCCATGGATGGCGAGCAGGTAATGCGAGGCGCCGAGTTCGTCGCCCGGCTCGCCGATAAGAATGATCGTGTCTCCGGCGGCTTTGAAAAATTGGGTCGTGATGTACTTGGCATCCTCGACGATGCCGACCATGCCGACCGTGGGGGTCGGGTCGATCGCTCCGGCCGGACTTTCGTTATAGAGGCTGACATTTCCGCCGGTGACCGGCGTGTCGAATCTCCGACAGGCTTCGGCCATGCCCTCGACCGCCTCGCGGAGCTGGAGGAAATTCTCCGGTTTGTGCGGGTTTCCAAAGTTCAGGTTGTCGGTCAGCGCGAGCGGGATGGCGCCCGTGCAGGCAATATTCCGGGCTGCTTCGGCGACGGCGATCTTGGCCCCCTCGCGCGGATCCTGGCGGCAGTAGATCGCATTGCAATCCGTGCTGGCGGCCAGAATTTTGTTGGCCTCCCGGACAACGAACACCGCCGCATCCGAGCCGGGCAGAACTGTTGCGCCCAAACGGACCATGTGGTCGTATTGACGCCAGACCCAGCGCTTGGAGGCGATGCTCGGGTGGGAGAGCAGGGCCGGAAGGGAGGACCTGCAGTCCGCCTCGGGATATTTGGAAAGATCAAGCGGCTCGGTCGGCGTCTTCGGCGCCGCCTCGCGCGAGTAGAGAGGTGCGTCATCGGCGAGCTTGCGGGCGGGGATTTCGACCGCGACGGCATCGCCCTCGCGCACCCGCATCATTCCGTCGTCGTTCACAATGCCGACCTCGGCGTAGGGCAGGTCCCATTTTTCAAAGATCGCGCGGACTTTTTCCTCCTCGCCCTTGGTGACAATCACGAGCATCCGCTCCTGGGATTCGGACAGGAGGATCTCATACGGGGTCATGCCGGTCTCCCGTTTCGGGACCAGATTCAGATCAATTTCGACGCCAGTTCCACCCCGACTCGCGGTTTCGCAGGTCGAGCAGGTGAGGCCGGCGGCACCCATGTCCTGAATGCCCGCCACGCAGCCGCTCGCGAGAAGCTCGAGACAGGCTTCCAGCAGTAGCTTCTCACGGAACGGGTCGCCGACCTGAACGGCCGGCCGGTCTTCCTTGGATTCCTCGGTGAGTTCGCGCGAGGCAAATGCCGCGCCTGCGAGCCCGTCGCGTCCGGTCTCGGCACCGACATAAAACACGGGGTTCCCGATGCCGACAGCGCCGCCGCGGGCAATCTGATCGTGTCGGAGAATCCCGAGGCAAAATACGTTCACCAGCGGATTGCCGGCGTAGCTGTCATCGAAGTAGACCTCTCCGCCGATCGTGGGGATGCCGATGCAGTTTCCGTAGTGGGAGATTCCTTCCACCACGCCGGCAAAGAGCCGCCGGTTCGTGCGGGCTTCGGCAGAATCGCCGCGGATGTCGCCGAACCGGAGCGAGTTCATTGAAAAAACCGGCCGTGCACCCATCGTGAAGATATCGCGGATGATCCCGCCGACCCCGGTCGCCGCTCCCTGGAATGGCTCCACCGCGCTCGGATGGTTGTGGCTCTCCATTTTGAACGCGATCGCCCAGCCGTCGCCGATGTCGATCACGCCCGCATTTTCTTCGCCCGCCTTCACAAGCACGCGCGGCCCGGTCGTCGGAAATTTTCTCAGCTCCAGCTTCGAGTTCTTATACGAGCAATGCTCGCTCCACATCACGGAGAAGACCCCGAGCTCGGTGAAATTCGGCTCGCGGCCGAGAATTTCGCGGATGCGGGTGTATTCGTCAGGCGTGATGCCATGCTTGGCGATGACGTCGGGTGTGATGGGAGTCATGATTGGAGAATACTTTCAAAAATGGCGAGGCCATCGGTGCTGCCGAGGAGAGGGTCGCAGGCGCGTTCGGGATGAGGCATGAGGCCAAAGACATTTCCGGCTTCGTTCCGGATACCGGCGATGTTTTCGCGCGAGCCGTTCGGGTTCGCATCGTCGGTCGCCCGGCCCCGGGCATCACAGTAGCGCAGCAGAACCTGCCCGTTGGCTTGCAGGCTCAGGAGAGTTTCGTCGTCGGCGAAGTAGCAGCCTTCGCCGTGGGCGATCGGAATATTCAAAATCTGGCCGGACGAGGCGGCGTTCGTAAAGCGCGATCCGTTGTTCTCAACCCGCAGGCTGACGTGTTTGCAGACGAAGTGCAGACCGCGGTTCCGAACGAGCGCTCCCGGCAGGAGCCCGCTCTCGCAGAGGATTTGAAATCCGTTGCAGATCCCGATCACAGGACCGCCTGCTGCCGCGAATTCCTTCACCGACTTCATCACCGGTGAGAACCGGGCAATGGCCCCGCACCGCAGATAATCGCCATACGAGAATCCGCCGGGGATGACGACGGCATCAAATCCTGCGAGCGACGTATCCTTGTGCCAGACATAGTCCGCAGAAGCCCCCTCAATCGCATTCAGCGCATACACGCAATCCTGATCACAGTTGGAACCGGGGAATCGAAGAACGGCAAATTTCATGAGGATGTTTTAACCACTAAATGTCACTAATTTTCACTAAAACGGAACAAAGGGATCAGAGGACCATGCGCTTCCAAGCACGTTAGTGGTTCAAAACCTTCAGTTCGTAATCCTCGATGACGGGATTTGAGAGGAGGTCGCGGGCGATCTCGTGGAGAACCGACTCGTCGGCCGCTTCGGGAAGCTCGATTTCGATGACCTTTCCGATCCGGACCCGCCCGATTTTTTCCAGTCCATGATGGCGGATGGCTTCGGCGGCTGCGGCGCCCTGCGGGTCGAGGACGGAGGGTTTTGGCATGACTGTCACAAGGGCTTTCATCACGGCAAGGGTTTCGTTTCGGAGGGGGTTGGACAAGCGGAATTTTCACTTTTCCTCTTTCGCAGGAAAAATCCTGCCGCGGCAAGGGTTGCAACGGCCAGGCAGGCGATGGAAAACACCTCGCCGTAACGCGCGTAAAATGTCGGAATCGGGTTCCGTGGGGCCGAAACCTTGCCGAACAAGACGCCTTCGATATAGGTGTTGCCGTTCTCGCTCTGCAGGGTTTCGCGGACCATTCCCAACCGGTCCACCATGCACGTGACCCCCGTGTTTGCCGCGCGGATCATCGGGAGCTTGTTCTCCGCGCAGCGGAACACCGCATGGGCCGCATGCTGGCGGGATCCTGCGCTCGCGAGAAACCATCCATCGTTCGTCACAACCGCAAACGCCTGCGCCCCGCGCAATGCGAATTGGCGGGCAAGGTCGCCGATCACATCCTCAAAGCAGATGAGCGGTCCGATTTTCACGGGTTTGGCGGCCATTTCGAGCACGACCGGACAGGTGCCCGGATCGAAATCATCGGGAACGAGGTCGCCAACGATCCAGGCGAAGAGCGGGAATGCCGAGCGGAACGGAACATACTCGCCGAAAGGGACCAGATGCATCTTGTTATACATCTGGGCTTCCTTCCCATGGTTGCTCAGCAGGGCCACGGAATTGTAGTCCCCCTGCTCGGAAAAATGGACGGTGCCCAACAAAAAGTCCCCGTCATGGCTTTCCGCCAGGGCCCTCACATAATCCCAGGTTCCCTGGTCATTGAACAACGGTCGCGGCGTGGCGGATTCCGGCCAGAGGACGAGGTCCGGCTTCATGGCCAGCGCAACCTGGGTATGCTGCGTGTATCGCGCCTGAACATCGGATTCGAAGGTGAGGTTGTTGCGGATATTTTGCGGGATGTTCGCCTGCACTGCGGCAAAGCTGAATTCGACCGTCTCCGGCTGCGGCTTATAAAACTGGCGCATCCCGTATCCCCAGGACAGCGCAACAAGAGCCACCGTGACCGCAAAATCATAGTGGGGGCGACGGACACCTTTGCCCACCTCGAGCACAAGACGTTTGACCGTGGCAACGAGCATCAGATTCGCGAGCACGATGAGGAACGAGAGACCGCCGACGCCGGTGATGTCGGCGATCTGGATCAAAGGGATATTCGCATGCAGCGCGATCCCGGCATTGTTCCAGGGAAACTGGGGAAAGAGGACCCCCCGCAGCCACTCGAGCGCGACCCAGGCTGCCGCCGCAGACCCGCAAGCCAGAAGGTTGTGGAGCGAACTCAGCCAGACACTCCGCCCGGATCTATCTTCCCCGGACGGCTTCGCCACCGTGCCGAGAAACAGCACCCACAAGGCTGGATAGAATGATAGATAGAGGGAGAGAGCCGCCCAGCCGGGGGTTGTCAGCGTTGTCAGCCAAAAAAGGCTGATGCCGAAAAACGCGCAGCCGAACACATACCCCAGCCCGACAAGCCACAGCCGGTGCCGCCGGGCAGGTGGCTTCAGGAGCCAGGCCGCGCAGATCAATGGAACAAGCGCCACCCAGCAGAGATCCCCCCAGCCAACCGGCGCATAGCAGAGCGCCATGGCGATACCACTCAAAACAGCAAGGATCCATGCCAGAAACATCCCCGCACCATATCGCAACGAGCGCCGCGTTCCATCCCGCATTTCACAGGGCTCGAATGTTCGACGCGGCTTCGCCGCCACTTTCTTGTGCAGGGATGCGTCCGGGGGTTGCAAAAGCACCCGCGGGTGTTCAATCTCCGGCTTCTGCTGTGACCAATCTTACTGCGCATGGCCTTCCGCATCGCGATCCGTTTTTGTTCGTGGACTGCGTGAGGAATCTGACTCCGGGCGATGAAGCGACCGGCGAGAAGACATTTGCCGAATGCGATCCGATGTTCGCTGGGCATTTTCCCGGCAATCCGATCGTGCCCGGAGTGATACTGACCGAGGCGCTGGCACAGATGGCGGGCATTGCGGGTTCATCGGAGAAGGGGTTTTTGCTATCAGCGATCCGGGCCATGAAATTTCCATCGCCGGCGAAGCCCGGGGAGAAAATCATCCTGCACGCGCGCAAAACCGGTGCGCTCGGTGCGCTGGTTCAATTTTCGGTCTCGGCGGATGTCGACGGCCGGATTGTTGCCGAGGGGCAAATCGTGCTCAACGAGCTATAGCTCGACCGTCTCCGAGTCTTCGCGAGGGGGTTTTCCCAGCAGGAAGAGTCGGGCGGGGATCACCTGGTTCAACCAGTCGAGATGTGGCGGGAGAACCCGGACCCGGTTTTTCCATTCCGCTTCAACAAGTAAAAAATCCGGCGCCGCCTCCTGTACGATGTCGCAGAGCATGAACCCTGTATTGGATTCCACGGTGCGCAAATCCACATCAGGGGCGATCTCTTCAAGGGCCTCCAGCAGATGATCGACAGCCGAGTGGTCTTCCTCGTGACCGAGCGCCGCGTCACGCGCATGGGCGAATGGGCTGTCGGCAGCCAGGATGGAGATCTTTGCCGGTCCGATCGCGGCAAGAGCCGTTCTTGCAAGCTGCCAGCGGGGGCGGTGGGCCTCGACCATCAGGCAGGCCGTGCTGTCGCCGTCCGGTTCATCAGTAGCCGGTGAGGGGATCAAAAGCAGATCGCAAGGAGCCCGCTGGAGGAGCTCGCGCACCACGTCTCCCGTGAAATTCCGGAGGTCATTCGAACGGTCCACCGCGCCCGCGATCACGAGATCAAAATACTCGCTGGAGGCCGCGTCCACAAGCGCTTGCGCCGGTGTCGCACCCTCGCACCAGTAAATATCGACCTCGTCGCGGCCGAGCTCCGCAAAGGCATCATGAAATTTCCCCACTTTTTCATCGGAGCGTTCTCCGGCATGCAGCACGCTGAGGCGTGCACCGAACTTCCTTGAGATGCGGTCGGCTTCAGCGATCACCGCATGGAATCGCGGCGAAAAAGTTGCGGCAACGGCGAAGTGTGGTTCGGACATACTCAATCGGCACTTTCGTGCGAAGCGTCAGTTCCATCCAGCGGAAAATCAGGTTTTTGAAAGATTTATGATGGTGTCAAACTCGGACTTACTGAGCGGCATCACGCTGAGGCGCGACTGGCGGAGCAAGGCGATTCCCGCGAGAGCGGGCTCCAACCGGATGCGCTCGAGCGCCACCGGGTTCTTCAAGGGGGAGACCGGCTTAAGGTCCACGCACGACCAGTCGCCTTCCTTCGCAGTGGGATCCGGGTAGGCCGCCCGGATGACCTCGGCGATGCCGATAACGGATTTTTCGGCGACGCTATGGTAAAAGAGGACCCGATCCCCGCATTTCATCGCCCGGAGGTGGATGCGCGCCTGGAAATTTCTTACGCCCGTCCACGCGGTTTTTCCATCGCGCACGAAATCGTCCCAGGAATAGGCGGTGGGTTCCTGCTTAACGAGCCAGCGGTTCATGGGTTTTGCTCGAAGTAGTTCAAGATGTTTTCCGAGGTGGTGTTGCTGATGAACTCCCGCGACTCCGTGCTGTTGTAGGCATTGTGCGGCGTGAACACCACCTGCGGTCTCCGCAGGAGGGCATTGCTGGCGATGTAGCGCGAAATTTCCTTCATGCGGCCGGCGGAGAGGGCTATCCGGTCTTTCTCCACGCCGGACCCGCGGACTCTGTCCGCGATCTGCGCTCCCAGCAGGGCGGTTGCTCCGCCATGGAAGACGCCTTCCTCCTCGATGACATCGAGTCCGGCTCCGCCGACCTGCCCGCTGTCGAGTGCCTCGATGAGCGCTTCGGAATCGATCAGCCTCCCCCGGGCTGTGTTCACGATCAATACTCCCTCGCGGCAGCGCGAGAGGGTCTCGCGGTTGAAAATGTGGTGGGTTTCCTCGTTGAGCGGGATGTGCAGGGTGATGACATGCGACTCGCGGACGAGGTGGTCGAAGGACGTGTATTTGAAGTCGAGAAGTTCGGTGTGCAGGGGATTGGGATGGGCATCGTAGGCGAGCACGTTCATGCCGAATGCGCCGGCGATCCGGATGACGTGCAGACCCACACGGCCCGCGCCGACGACTCCCAGCGTGCTTCCGCGCAGGTCCATGCCGCGAAATCTCTCGTGCGTGAATTTGCCTGCGAGGGCCGCCTCCGTGGATTCGCGGATCCGGCGGGAGAGGGCGAGCATCAGCGCAAACGTGTGCTCCGCCACGGTGTTCTCGCCGTAGCCGCTCACATGGGTGACGCTCACTTTCCGTTTCGTGCAGGCGGCCAGGTCGATATGGTCGCAACCCATCGAGCGGGTGGCGATCAGGCGGAGCGAGGGATGGCTCTCGAGGAACCGGTCGTCGATCCGGTCGTTGATGAAAATCGAGACGACCTCGACATCTTCGGGCACATCGCACAGCGCCCGCTGGAACGAAACGTCAAACGCCTCGAACTTCCCGGTGAAGAACTCCTCCTCTTCGGGTTCCGTCGCCACGAAACAAATTTTCCTGCTTTCCATGGGCATGATTTGGAGGCCAGTATGGATGTTTGCCCGATGGAAACAAGCACGGCCAGCAAAGGACTTTTTCTGACATTCGAAGGCTCGGAAGGCTGTGGAAAATCCACCCAGATCCGCATTCTTGCGGAAACCCTGCGTTCTCGTGGAATGGACCCGCTTCTGGTGCGTGAGCCAGGAGGAACGCCCTCCGGCGAGGTGATCCGGCATCTTCTCCAGCACGCGCCCGAGGGGGCCGCCCTCACCCCGGAGTCCGAACTCCTGCTTTTCGCAGCCAGTCGCGCCCAGCTTGTCCGGGAAGTGATCCTTCCGGCACTGGCTGCAGGGCGCACCGTGATTTCTGACAGATTTTTTGATTCGACGACTGTTTACCAGGGGGTGGCCCGGAAGATCCCGCCGGAAGCGACTGCCAGCATCAATGCTTTCGCGGTCGGTGCTTGCGTTCCCGACATGACGTTCCTCCTCGACCTCGACCGCGCCACCGCGCTCGCCCGCATGGGGGGGCGGAACCAGAATCCGGACAGGATTGAACGTGAGTCCGAAGAATTTTTCGAAGCGGTGCGGCGCGGGTATCTCGAACTCGCCGCCCGCGAAAAGTTGAGGATCCGGATCCTTGACGGATCCAGGCCGCCCGAAGAAATCGCCGGTCAGATCCAAGTGCTTCTCGAAAAATCCGGAATCCTCGGTTGATAGGGACAGGAAGTTGCGGCGAAGCCGCGTCGGGCGGACAGCTGCCAGTTCCTGATTCTTAATGCGCAAAAATGCTTTTATTTCAATCGATGGAAGCTTTTGATCTGGGCCGAATATGAAAAAGCGTTCCCTCCGCGTCGGTATGATCGGTTACAATTTCATGGGCAAGGCCCATTCGAATGCCTGGCGTCAGGCAGGCCGGTTTTTTGATCTTCCTGCTGACATCGAACTGCACACCCTGTGTGGGCGATCTTCGGCGGGGGTGAATGCGGCGGCGGCGAATCTCGGGTGGCGCAAGACCTCGACGGATTGGCGGGAGGTGGTCTCGGACCCGGAGATTGATATCGTGGACATCTGCACGCCGAACGACTGCCATTTCGAGATCGCCATGGAGGCGGCCGGAAACGGAAAGGCAGTTCTCTGCGAGAAGCCGCTCGCGATGAATGTTCAGGAGTGCGAAGACATGGTGGCTGCAGTGAAAAAGGCGCGGGTCGTGAACATGATCTGTCATGTTTACCGGAGAATCCCGGCCATCGCCCTGGCGAAGCAGATGATCGAGCGGGGTGATCTTGGCGACCGGATCCATCATTTCCGCGCACGTTATGCCCAGGACTGGATCACTGATCCCGCGTTTCCGCTCGTCTGGCGCCTTCAGTCGAAGATCGCGGGCTCGGGCAGCCATGGAGATCTCGGTGCCCACATCATCGACCTCGGCCGCTATCTGGTCGGAGATATCAAGGAAGTCTGCGGTCTCATGGAGACGTTCATCAAGGAGCGCCCGTTACAGGCGGAGCTGGGAGCCGGTCTCAGCGCGAAGGCGTCGAACAAAACAGGGAAGGTAACCGTGGATGATGCGGTTTCATGGATCGGACGTTTCAAAAACGGGGCGCTCGCCAACCTCGAAGCCACCCGCTTTGCCCAGGGCCGCAAAAACCATATCACCGTCGAAATCAATGGAAGCAAAGGGTCGCTGGTTTTTGACTTCGAAGACATGAACCGTCTGAAGTTCTACAATGCGGACGACCCGGCCGATGCCCGCGGCTTCCGAGACATCATCGTGACGGAGTCCATCCATCCCTATGCCGGTGCCTGGTGGCCTCCCGGGCATATCATCGGATACGAACATACGTTCGTGCATGCTTTCGCGGATTTCACCAAGGCGGTCGTCGCCGGGAAAAGTGTTCAGCCGACATTTGCCGACGGCCTTGCCAACGAGAAAGTTCTGGCAGCGGTCAGCGAGAGCGCGAAGACGCGGGCCTGGGTAAAGGTGTAGGGACCAGGCTGTTCACTGGCAGCAAAGCGGAATGCGGGCGGGACGCCCGCGGAATGGAAAGGATGGCGGGCAGGATGCCCGCGCTCCGTTCCTGAGTATACGGCACCGGTTTTTTGTGGGCCCCTACCTGTATCCCGGCAGGAAGGCTTTCTCGGCGCGGAAAAGTTCCAGGGTCATCGCCTTGATTTCAGCAGGGCTGCAGACTGCGGCGCAGAGCGGGTCCAGAAGCAGGGCGTGGATCGCCGCCTCCTTGCTGAGTTCGATGGCCGCGGTGGCTCCGAGGTCGAACATCGACATATTTGAGGAGCAGATCGCTGCCATCTGTGGGGGCAGGGCTCCGTAGCGGGTGGGTTGAATCCCGTTCCGGTCCACCATGCAGGCCACCTCGACGCAGCCATCCTGCGGGAGATTGGTGATCAGGCGGCCTCCGCCGGCGGTCTGGTTCATCACGTTGCCATGGATGCGGAACGGAACATTCTTTTCCCGGGCCTCGATGATCCAGCTCGCGTATTCCCAGCTCCGCTTCCAATCCATCGGTTGGGTGCCGCGCAGCAGGGCCATGCGTTCCTTGTCGGCAGCGGTCCGCCAGTCCGGCCAATTCGTTGCGTAGAATCGCGATCCCCCTTCATATCCACCGCGCAGCAGTTCACGCCCCTTTTTCGATTTTCGGTAATAGGGGAGATACTCTGAGAGGTGCCCCGAGCTTTCCGTGATAAAAGCGCCGAAATGCAGGCACATATCCTTCCGGATCAGATCTTTTGTTTTGGTGAGAATATCTCCGTCCTTCGCATTGCGCGGATCGAAATCGTCGGTCCGGACAAGGCCCTCGCGGGCTTCGCGGTGTCCGAGGGCAATCTCGGTCGCGAACTTCTTTTTCAGGGCGGGATACAAATCCTTTCCGCCGTGCCGCAGTGTGGTGAACCATGCGAGATGGTTGATGCCGGCGCACTCCCACTCCATTTCGTCGGCAGGAACATCCGCATAGCCGGCGAGAAGATGGCTGGTGCCCTGCACCGAATGGCAGAGGCCGACCAGGGGAAGCGAGCTCGTTCTGCCAGCGGCCAGGCACATCATATTCATCGGGTTCGTGTAGTTGAGCACGATCGCCTCCGGGCAGAGCCTTTCCGCATCCTTCAAAACTTCGAGAAAAACCGGGACGGTGCGAAGGGCCTTGAAGAGACCACCTGGCCCGATGGTGTCTCCGATGCACTGATCGACCCCGTATTTCAACGGGATGTCGTTGTCGAATTTTACGCATTCAAGGCCGCTCACCTCGATGCAGTTGACGACATAGTGGCTTCCAGCGAGAACCTCGCGGCGCTTCGTCGATCCAATGACCTTCCAGTTTGCTTTTCCAAGCTTGGCAATCAGCTTGCGGACGACTTTCAACATCGTGGTGAGACGCGAGCTGTCGATGTCCACCAGGGCGATGGTCCCACCGGCTTCACCGGGGGTCTGAAGGACGTCGTTGACCAGGCGGGGAGTGAACCCGCTGCCGGCGCCGAGCATCGTGATTTTCAGCGGCCGGGAAAATGAGCCCGCGAGGGAAGAGGAGGAGGCATCCTTGGTGTGAGCGGCATGGCCGCGGAGTTTGGATTTCTTGGTCATGAGACAGGCACCCTGAGGGAGTCCCGGCTGAGATACGAGAAAAAAGCGGTGATAATAAATGACAAAATGTGATATTTTGTTCTACATGCCTACAATCCTCGATCCCCCGTTTTCACAGCCGGCTTCAGCGGTTAACTGGGAAAGAAGAAAAAGCACTTCGTATTTCTGGGATAATTCAAAGCGCGGAAAAAACCGATATGTGATACTTCAGCAAACGTTGTCGGGATGTGGCAGGTTCCGCTTTCGCGGCAGGGAAACGCTGGTGCCGGCAGGTTCGGTGCTGATTGCGCTGGTGCCCGAGAGGAGCTCATATTTCTTCTCCGCGGATGACTCTCCGGAGTGGGAGTTCCGGTGGATCGATTTTGAGGGGGAGTCGGCGATCCAGCTGTGGGGTGCACTGAGGGCCAGGTTCGGGCCGGTGATTGATCTTGGCGTGGACAGCGGTGCGGGCCGCGCGTTGGGGAGGTTGATTGATGATGTCGCGGACCGGAGATTCAGCGGATTGCAGGTGCAGGCCGAGGCGGCGCACTCGGTATTTCTGAGCTGCTGGTTCCAGTTGGAGAGCCTGGAAGCCGGAACCTCAAACCCTGCGGCGCATCTCCGTGAGCTGATCCGCGAGAAATATCAACACGGTGTGAATATCAAACAGCTTTGTGCGGAGGCCGGACAATCAAGAGAACACCTGAGCCGTGTGTTCAAAAGGACCTATGGCATTGAACCTGCCGCCTATCTCCGGCAGCTCCGCCTGGCCGCTGCCGAGCGGTTTCTGCTGCGAACAAGCCTGAGCATCGCGGAAATCGCGCTGAGAACCGGCCATGCCGGCCCCGCGCAATTCACACGAAGCTTCATCGCGGCGAACGGGAAATCTCCGCGGGCTTTCCGGAACCGTTGATCCCCTTCGTGGCCGGCAACCCGGTTCCGGGTTTCCTGGAACACCCGCACCCGCCACAGGCGATTTCCGGCGTGCGCCTGCGGGATTTCAAAACCGCCAGCCGGCCCAGATGCAATGCGGCGGCCAGAACGATTGCGGTGACGGCGATATTCTCCGGGATCAGCATAATTTTCAGAGGCGGCTTCCGACTTGGTAGATCAAAACGGCCGCCAACCAGGCAATAGCGGTCATGGAGACAAACGAGGCGATCGCCCATTTCCAGCTGAGTTCCTTCGCGATGACAGCGACCGTTGCCCCGCACTGCATGCAGAGCGCAAAGAAGACCATCAGGCCGATGACGACCGGCAGGGTGTAGACCGGTTGGCCTTTTCTCGGGCCCTCGTGCCATTTTTCCTGGGCGATGATCGATCGCAGGTCATCCGACCCCTCGTCCACATCGGCCCCGAGGTTGTAGATGATCCCCATGGTCGCGATGATGACCTCGCGTGCGGGGAAACTTGAAAGCACGCCGACAGTGATCTTCCAGTCGAAGCCAGCGGGATCAAAGACCGGCTGCACGAATTTCCCGAACGTTCCCAGGTAGCTCTGTTCGATATAGGCGCCGCTGATCCGGTGGTCCAATCTCTGGGAGAGATCGGACTCCGGGTCTTCCAGTTCCGCGGCGATCTCAGCTGGAGGCTGGGTTGCGGACTTTTCCGAGATGAAGGCTTCGCGGGTTTTTGTGGCCACATCATCCGGGCGGGGAAAATACAGCAGGGCCCACACGATCACCGAGATCGAGAGGATGACAGTTCCTGCCTGAACAAGAAACGCGCGGCCGCGTTCCCACATGCGGATCAGCACATTCCTGAAAGTCGGGACGCGGTAGTCCGGCATCTCAAGAATGAAGGGTTGGGCCTTGATTTTCAGGATGAAGCGATTCATGAACCAGGCGAGCGGCATGGCGACTGCGGCCCCGACGAAATGCATCAGGAACAGCGTCCAGCCGGCGACGAGAGGCCCGTAGACCGGCTCCACAAAAGCTCCGATGAGCAGGACATAGACCGGCAACCGGGCCGAGCAACTCATGAACGGCGTCATGAGAATGGTCGTGAGCCTCGCCTTGGGATCCTCCAGGGTCCTTGCCGCCATCACACCGGGAATTGCACAGGCATACCCGGAGAGGAGGGGAACAAAGCTCTTCCCGTTGAGGCCGCACCAGCCGAAGAGTTTGTCCATGAGGAATGCGGCGCGGGCCAGATAGCCGGTGTCCTCAAGAATCGCGATAAAAAGGAACAGGAGTAGAATCTGCGGGAGGAAAACGATGACCCCGCCCACACCTGCAATGATTCCGTCGGAGACGAGGCTCTGAAGAACCGGGGTGCCGGCGAGCAGCGGGGAAACGAAATCCTGTACTAAGCCGGTTGCGGTTTCGATTAAATCCATCACCGGGCCAGCCCAGGCGTAGAGGCTTTGGAAGACCACATACATCACGGCAAAAAAGATCAGCGACCCCCAGAACCTGTTGAGCAGCAGGGCGTCCACCGAGTCCCGTGTGCGGGCGACCAACCTGTCCCCCGTCACGACTCCGTCCAGCAGGGCTTCGATGTGGCGGTAGTGCAAGACCGGCTCCGCCGAGGCCGGGTTCATTCCGTGCGAGCGGATTTTGTCGCGGGCAATCTTGAGCAGGGGAGAAAGTCTCTCGCGGTTTCCGATTTTATCGGCAAAAGCGCTGTCCGTGTCGAAAATCATCCGGAGCGCCTCGGGTGCGGTCACATCCAGGCCAGCCTGCTCGAGTCCGTTTCGAACGATATCCCGGGACTCGTTGATGAAGTCCGGCCAAAGAATCCGGGGAACCTGCCTGGGGTCGGCGAGTGAGGTTGATATGGCCTTTTTCAGTTCGGCGATACCGCCGCCACGTTTTGCCACCGTGGTGACAACCGGAACTCCGAGGCGGTCGGCGAGGAGGGATGTGTCGATCCGGATCCCGTTTCGCTTCACGGCGTCCCATTGGTTCAGAACAACCACCATGGGAATTTGCAGTTCTGCAGCTTCCGAGACGAGGAGGAGGTTCCGCTTGAGATTTGTCGCGTCAAGCACGCAGAGGATGAGGTCGGGAGCCCGGTTCCCCGACCGTCCTCCCAAGGCATCCATCACCACGCGTTCATCCGGCGATGCTGCTGCCAGGCTGTATGCCCCTGGAAGATCGAGAATCTCCATCTTCCGGTCACCGCTCACGAGCGTCCCCGTCTTCTTTTCGACTGTTATTCCCGGGTAGTTGGCAATGTGCTGCCGTAGGCCGGTCAGCCGGTTGAACAGTGTGGATTTTCCAGTATTCGGATTGCCCAGGAGAGCGATCCGTATCGAGCGGACCATTTCGCTCATCTCAGGAAATCTCCTTCACCTCGATCAAATCCGCCTCCGCCCGGCGCAGGCTGATTTCCTGGCCTTCCATCATAATCGAAATCGGATCCCCCAAGGGCGCGATCCGGCAGACCCGCACATGACGTCCGGGAAGAAATCCCAATGCAGCCAATCTCCCTGCCCGCCCGCAATCGCTGAGGATTTCCATGATTTCCACTGTTTTGCCATGGGCGATTTTTCCCAGTTTCATGAGCGGCGTGTCCTTCACTCCTCAAGAATATGAGAAAGCGTCTCAATAGCAAAAGGAATATCTGAGAATCTTGAGGAAAATTGATTCTTGTCAGTTTCGAACGGGAAAATTGCCAGGGGGCGGAGCCCCGCCCGGGCAGAAATCCCGTGTGGTGGACAAAGCCCCATTAATCCTGGATCCGGATTTTGGCCGCAAAAAAAGTCAACTCGAGCTCAGGGAGCGAGGATACCCTACCCGCCATCGTTTTCGTTCGCGGGCGGTGAGCCCGCGCACCTGTGCGTGAGGGAAGCTAGAGCGGGATTCCGACGGATTCTTTGATCGAGGCGAAAGAAAACTCGCGGTTCATGCGTGCGATGAACGATGCGGGGATGCCGGCGGGGCAGACGGCTTCACACGCGTAGTAGTTCGAGCAATTTCCGAATCCTTCCTTGTCCATCTGGCGGACCATGTTCAGCACGCGGCGGTCATTTTCGGGTTTGCCTTGCGGCAGAAGACCGAGGTGGGTGACCTTCGCGCTGACGAAGAGCATGGCGGAACCGTTCGGGCAGGCAGCGGCACAGGCCCCGCAGCCGATGCAGGCGGCGGCGTCCATGGCCACGTCCGCCACGACTTTTGGAATCGGGACAGAGTTCGCGTCGGGGGCGGAACCCGCGCGTTCGCTGATGAATCCGCCGGCTTGCATAATCCGGTCGTAGGCCTCGCGATTGACGACGAGGTCGCGTTCGACCGGGAAGGAATCCGCGCGGAAGGGCTCGATCGTGATGATCTGGCCATCGCGGAATTTCCGCATGTAGAGCTGGCAGGTTGTGCCGCGGCCGGGGCCGTGGGGGATACCGTTGATCGTGAGCGAACAGTTGCCGCAGATGCCTTCGCGGCAATCGGAGTCGAACTGGATGGGCTCGATGCCTTTTGCCGTCAGGTCCTCGTTGACGATGTCGAGCATCTCGAGGAACGAAGCTTCGGCAGGAATATCATTCGCCTCGTAGTGTTCGAGTTTTCCCCCGGATTCAGGGCCGTTCTGACGCCAAACTTCCAAGTAAAATTTCATATTAGTTGATCGTTGAGAGTTCCGGTTACTTGTAGCTTCTTGTGGCCAGCTTCACCTCTTCGTAAACGAGCGGTTCCTTGACCAGGGTGGGGGCGGCGTTGTCGCCCTCGTATTTCCAGGCGGCCACGTAGTCGTAGTTTTCGTCGTCGCGAAGCGCCTCGCCTTCGGGCGTCTGATATTCCGTGCGGAAATGACCTCCGCAGGATTCATTGCGGTTGAGGGCGTCGAGGCACATGAGCTCACCGAATTCGAGGAAATCCGCCACGCGTCCGGCGCGTTCGAGTTCCATGTTGATGCCGTCGGCCGAGCCGAGAAGCTTCAGATTTGTCCAGAATTCCTCGCGGAGCTTCGGAATTTTCCGGAGCGCCTCTTCGAGTCCCTTTTTGTCGCGGGCCATGCCGCACTTGTCCCAGAGGAGCTTGCCGAGCTCGCGATGGAAGCTGTCCACGCTGCGGGTGCCCTTGATGCTCATGAGTTTTTGGACACGGGCTTTGACCGAGTCCACGGCTTCCTTGAACGCCGGGGCATTCGCATCGACTTTCTTTCCAAACTGCGAGGCCATGTAGGTGCCCAGCGTATTCGGGATGACGAAATATCCATCGGCCAGTCCCTGCATGAGCGCGCTTGCTCCGAGGCGGTTTGCGCCGTGATCGGAGAAATTGGCCTCGCCCAGCACATGGAGGCCGGGGACATTGCTCATGAGATTGTAGTCCACCCAGAGCCCGCCCATCGTGTAGTGGACGGCCGGATAGATCCGCATCGGACGCTCGTAGGCGTCTTCGCCCGTGATGTTGTGATACATCTCGAAGAGGTTGCCGTAGCGTTCCTCGATGACGTGCTTGCCGAGGCGTTTGATCGCATCCGCAAAGTCCAGATACACCCCGAGTCCGCCGGGGCCGACGCCGCGCCCGTCGTCACAGACTTCCTTGGCCGAGCGCGACGAGATGTCGCGCGGGGCGAGGTTGCCGTAGCTCGGGTATTTGCGTTCGAGGTAATAATCGCGGGCATCCTCCGGAATATCCTTCGGCTCCTTGGCGCAGTCTTCCTTCCGCTTCGGAACCCAGACGCGCCCGTCGTTGCGGAGCGACTCGCTCATGAGCGTGAGTTTCGACTGATATTCTCCGCTGACGGGAATGCAGGTCGGGTGGATCTGCGTGTAGCAGGGGTTGGCGAAAAGCGCGCCGCGCTTGTAGGCGCGGTAGGTCGCGGTGACATTGCATCCGCGGGCATTCGTCGAGAGGTAAAACACATTTCCGTATCCGCCCGTGCAGAGCAGGACGGCGTCGCCGGCATGGGAAGTGATTTCGCCGGTGGTCATGTCCCGGACGACAATTCCTTTGGCATGTCCGTCCACGACCACGAGGTCCATCATTTCTGCCTTGGAGAACATCTCGACGTTTCCGAGCGCGATCTGGTGGCTCAGCGCCGAGTAGGCCCCGAGAAGAAGTTGCTGTCCGGTCTGACCGCGGGCATAGAATGTCCGCGATACCTGCGCACCGCCGAACGAACGGTTGTCGAGCAGGCCGCCGTATTCGCGGGCGAACGGAACGCCCTGGGCAACGCACTGGTCGATGATCTGGTTGCTGACTTCAGCGAGCCGGTGGACGTTGGCTTCACGGGCGCGGAAGTCGCCGCCTTTGATCGTGTCGTAGAAAAGCCGGTAAACGCTGTCACCGTCATTCTGGTAGTTCTTCGCGGCAT
>CAZRIL010000018.1:0-29296 GCA_964600115.1 uncultured Chthoniobacter sp.
TCATTTTCTGGAGCGGCAGAGCTACGAAAAAGCGCTCACCTTTCTGGGTGGTTCTGGCGCCTGAGCGCGAGAGGGACGGCATCCGGTCCGACACATACCATTGCTCAGCCTTGCTGGATAGGATTGGCGGGCCGGCCGGCCTTCACGCTCGCGAAATGAGTTCTGTGCTCCGCTGCAAGGAAAAGCTGCTCTGCCGTCAATGAGCACGCAGTGCCGTGGGGACAAACACGTGCGCCATACCCGCAGCTTCTGCCGCAGCAATTCCAGTAGGACTGTCCTCAAAAACAACACATTCACCGGCAGGCACCCCGAGCTGCCGGGCAGCCTCCAGAAAGGCATCGGGGGCAGGTTTCCCGTTGACGTAGTCCTCGGCGCAGACCACCGCATCGAACAGCTCCGCGATCTCAAGCGCGGCAAGGGTGGCATCCACCAACTCGTGGTGGCCTCCGGACGCAATCGCCATAGGGGCAGTCCCATGGAGGCTCCGGGCAAAATCCAGGACCGGTTGAACCGGCGTAACCTGTCCGACAAGCGCCAGGTAGAAGCCCTCTTTCCGCCGGACCGTTTTTTCAACGTCCAGACAAAGCCCGAACATGTCGTTCAATTCCGCGACGATAATATCGGTGGGCTTTCCGCCCCAGGAATAAAAAAGTTCCTCCGGGAATTTTCCGCCGAACTCCTCCATGGCCCGAGTCCATGCGCGGTAGTGAAGGGGCATCGTGTCGGCGATCGTTCCGTCGCAATCAAAAATATAACCGCCGAAACGGCGGGTCGGAAAAGCAATGTCCACGCGGCAGAGCATCGAAGGATCCGTATCCTGTGTCGATTGTTCTTTCTACCCGCACATCATCGACGCCCGGCACCACAATGTCCGTGACTCTGATGTCCTGCCAGGCGTTGACGGGATTCAGCGGGGGAAAGCATTCACGGTGCAATGAGGCCCCATGGTTTCCACCTCGAAGTGTAAAAATGAGAAGACCCGTCCGTCTTGCGACGTAACGGGTCTTCTCGGTTGCGGGAGGGAAATCCTCGCAAGGCTGCTTACAGCGAGCCTTTGAACGCTTTTCCGGCCGAAAATTTGACGACCTTGGAAGCTTTGATTTTGATTTTCTCGCCGGTCTTCGGGTTCACGCCGATGCGGGCCTTGCGGGTGCCTACCTTGAATGTTCCGAATCCGATGAGTTGGACGGTCTTGGTTTTCTTGATCCCCAGTTTGACTCCGTCGATGACGGCGTTTACGGCGCGCTCGGCGTCGGCTTTGCTGGACCCAAGTGATTTTTGTACTGCTGTGACGAGTTCTACTTTGTTCATGAGGTTGTGGTGTTTAAGTTGGAAGTTTGGTGTCAAACTTGTAATCGCGAAAGTGCCCAGAAAGTTCTGATGCTGTCAAGCGGTGAGCGGGTTTTTTTTGAAAAAATATCTGTGCGGGATATCTCAATTGGATTCGTCGGCTGCGGACGGTTTTTCCTCGTCCTCATTTTTGGAATCCCCCTCAGCCGTCTTCGGAGCCGCATAAATCTGCTTGAAGAGCTTTCCGATAATAGGCGCGGCATGGGATCCTCCGTGGACCGAGTTGTCATTCGGCTCGCCCTCATATAATGCGGCGAACGCATATTGGGGGTTCTCGGCGGGGAGGAATCCGGTGAACCAGGCGGCTGTGCGTTGCTTTTCGGTCGGACCCCATTGGGCCGTACCGGTTTTCCCGGCGACTTTGATCCCCTTGACCTGGGCTTTGTGGGCTGTTCCCTGCCCGTCCGAGGTGACTGCCACGAGGGCTTTGCGGAGCACGGCATCCACATCGGGGGATACGGGAATTTCCTCGCGGATCCTGTCGGGGTAGGCCGCAACAACCCGGTTGTCGATGGTCTGAATCTGCTTCACGAGACGGGTCTGGTGGAAGCGTCCCCCCTGGGAAATCACCCCCATCGCCTGGGCCATTTGGAGCGGGCTGATCAGGATGTCTCCCTGTCCGATCGCCATGTTCGCCACGTCTCCATTTTTGATTTTCCGCCTGTGAACCCTCATCATGTATTCGTCGGTCGGAATGTTCCCTGGGGACTCCGATTTCACAGGGATCCCGGTCCGCTTTCCAAGCCCCAGGCGGTTTGCATAATCGATGATCGGAGGAGCGCCGATTTTCAGGGCCGCCTGGTAAAACCAGGTATTGCAGGATTGGGTGAGCGCTTCCTTGAAATTCAAGGAACCGGCGCCGGTTTTCTTCCAGTTCCGGAATGTATGATCGCCAACCGTGAGTGCGGGAGGACAGTTGAACTCGTCGCCCGGCTTGATCTTTCCCGTCTCCAGCGCGGCAAATCCCACGAAGGTTTTGAAGGTGGAACCGGCAGGGTAAGCGGACCGGAAGGCGCGCGGAACGAGGGGGTCGGAAGGGTCTTTCGAGTAGGCGTCAAAAATTGCTGGTTTGATGATCGGCACGAAATCATTGGGGTTGAATCCCGGATTTGAGGCCATCGCCAGAATTTCTCCGCTGGGTGCATCGATGAGCACGAGGGCTCCGCGCTTGGTGTTCTCAGCCAGCACTTTTTCGCAGAGGCGCTGAAGGCTGTCATCGAGCGTGGTGATCACGTTGTAACCCGGCACCGGCTGCTTGGCGATGCGCTCGGAGGTCTTCTTTCCGCTCTTGTCGTAGGTGATGTGGAGGATTCCTGGCTGCCCGCGGAGTTCATTGTCGAAGATCTGCTCGAGCCCCTCGCGGCCTTCGCTCTCGGGAAAAATCAGATCGTTGTTCTCAATCGGCCGCGTGGAGAGCGGTGCCTCCCGTCCGGTGTATCCGATCATGTGTGAGGCGAGCGGGCCGTTGGGATAAAACCGGACGTAGGTTTGTCGCAGGAGCAGTTCCTGGGGGAGCCCGCCCTGGATGACGGACAGTTCGGTGGGCAGGAGATCCTCTACGATGTCGAGCGGGAGGACGCCGCGATTTTTGTAGTGATTGAGGATCGCCTGGTCGGAGATCTGGATGTCCCGCTTCAACAGGCCCTTTGCAAGGGTGATCTGCTGGCGGGCGAAAGAGATCACCTTGGCATCCTGCCAGTCCAGTGGTGTCGGGAAATTAATGGCGAGGTTATAGCTCAGGCGGCTCTGCGCGAGCGGGCGCCCGTTCCGGTCGGTGATCTGCCCGCGCGGCGCCGGGATTGCGAGGGTGTAAGTGCGCGCCTGCTTTTGAGTTTCCCAGGTGGGCTTGGGATTTTCCACGGAGCCGGTGTTGTCAATGGTGACCTCCTGCGCCGTCAAAACGAGCGGTATGGCGAGCAGGATGTGCAGGAAAACGGACTTCATTCAGACGGGAAGATACCGGAATTCCGGCGGGACTCTATTGGAAAATGAGATTGCGCACCGGGGATTCCGTTTTCATGATGGCCCCCCTAATCATGTCCCAAGCTTTTGATCCCGAGTTAGCCACGCAAATCGAAACTTTTGGCGTCATTGCTGTCCTTGTGGTGGACCGCGCAGATGATGCCATCCCACTAGCCAAAGCCCTGCTTGACGGGGGCGTCGGCGTCATGGAACTGACGCTGCGCACGCCTGCTGCGCTCGAGGCGCTACGGAAGATCCGTGCCGCCGTGCCGGAGATGATCGCCGGAGTCGGCACCATCCTAACCCCTGCACAGGTCCAGGAGGCCAAGGATGCCGGCGCCTCGTTCGGCGTTGCCCCCGGCACAAACGGAAAGGTTCTCGCCGCCGCACGGGCTGCAGGCCTCCCGTTTGCTCCCGGCATTGCCACGCCATCCGACATCGAATCTGCTTTGGAACACGGATGCAGGCTGCTCAAGTTTTTTCCGTGCGAGCCCTCCGGCGGCCTTTCATTTTTGAAGAATATCGCAGCCCCCTATGCCCATCTCGGGCTCAAATACATCCCGCTTGGCGGGGTGAATGAGAAAAACATGGCTGCCTACCTGAACGAGCCCATCGTCGGCGCACTCGGCGGCTCGTGGCTCGCCCCGCGCGAGCTCATTAATGCGGCCGACTGGCCCGCCATCACCGCCCGGTGCGCGGCGGCTGCGGGGATTATCGCTTCCACACGGAAATAAACTTCGAGTCTCCATTCACAAGCCGCGCCGCTGGATTTCAGCATATCGTTCCGCAAGCGGGTCCGGAATTTCCCCAAAGGAACGCGCGGAAAGATCGGCTTGGCCCTGAAGTGATTGCTGCGGGATTTCGGCCATCCGCACGGGCATCGAGGATTGGGAATCCGCAGGCTGACAGGGGATTTTTTTTATCCGGGCCGGGATGGATCCCTGACTGTTTTTTCAAAACCGTGCCGATTGCCTTTTGTGTGTGATGGCCGCTACCCAGGACGAAGTGCAGAAGCTCCTTCGGGGGAGGTAAAGGAACTACCCGCCAGCCGGCCGCTCGAGGTGACCTCCAAACTGGAAGCGCATGGCCGAGCAGACTTTCTCAGCCATGGTGTGATCTTTGCGCGAGCGGAACCTTGCGTAGAGAGCGGCGGTGAGAACTTCGCAGTCGACCGCCTCTTCGATGGCGGCCATGATCGTCCACCGGCCTTCCCCGGAGTCCGAAACTCGCCCGGAGTATTTTTCAAGATTCGGGTCGCCCGCAAAGGCTGCCGCTGAAAGATCAAGGAGCCAGGAACTGATCACGCTTCCCCTACGCCAAACCTCGGAGATATCCGCGAGATTGAGGTTGTAATCCAGATCGTGATGCATGGCCGGAGCTGTCTCGGCATCCTGCTTGGTCTGCTTGGTGCTGACGTTGGCATTGGAGAGAATGTCGAATCCTTCCCCGAACGCGGCCATGATCCCGTATTCGATCCCGTTGTGAACCATCTTTACAAAGTGGCCCGCCCCGGATGCTCCGCAGTGCAAGTAGCCATCCTCCGCAGTGCCGCCGAGCTTTTCGCGCCCCGGGGTGGGGTCGATCGTCCCCTTGCCGGGAGCAAGGGTCCTGAAGATTGGATCAAGCCTCTCGACGGCGACCTTGTCCCCGCCGATCATCATGCAATACCCCCGTTCGAGCCCCCACACTCCGCCGCTTGTTCCGCAATCCAAATAGTGGATTCCCTTTGGCCTGAGCGACTCGCTGCGGCGCCGGTCGTCGCGGAAGTAGGAGTTGCCGCCATCGATGATTGTGTCATCCGCTTCCAGCAGCCCTGCGAGCTCCTGGACAATTTTATCCGTGATCGCCGCCGGGATCATGAGCCCGCCCGCCCGCGGGTTCTCCCGTGCTGCGTCGCGATCTTGCAGGGAGCGGGCGCCGAGGGCGCCGTCGGCGACAAGTTCCTCGACCGCCTTGGGGTTCGTGTCGTAAACGACGCATTGGTGAGAGTTCCGCAGGAGACGGCGCACCATATTGGCGCCCATCCTTCCGAGTCCGATCATGGCAATTTGCATAGGAAGTTGGATTTTCCGGACTGTCGCCGACGAATTCCCAAAGGGCAATCTCATTCGTGCCGGTTCCGCCAGTTTTGCCGGGCCGGGCGGACTGGAGTTGTTGAATCCTTGGAATGTCGTTGATTTCGGAGGGGCCAAACTGTAAGCGGTGGTGAGCCAATTGAACGATCATGTCAGCGACGCTTACGGACCGACCCACATTTCTTAACGCCAACCAGACCGCCGCCGTCGTTGGCTTGGCCGCGTTGTTTGCATTTTGTCAGGTCATCGGAGCTCAGCAAACGGCTGCCAAGCCTGACAAGCAGCAAAAATCCGCGAGCGAGCTGATCAAGAAGCAGGCTCCTCCCAAGGTGATCCCCCGTGTGCTGGAGCAGGCAACCCCGGAAAACCTCAGCGTCTATATCTCACTCGGCAAGCAGCGGGCCTATCTCAAAGTCGGTGACGAGGTGGGAATCGACACTCCGATATCCAGCGGAAAACGGGCAGGCATGACCCCTCATGGAAACTTTTTAATCGTGCAAAAGGATGCCGACCACCGCTCGAACCTTTACGGGGCATTCGTGAACAAGAACAACCTGATCGTAAGGGCCGGAGTGAGCACCAAAATTGACTCCGCTCCCAGCGGCACACGCTTTGTCGGCGCTCCGATGAAGTGGTTCATGCGGTTCGGGGAGGATTTGAAGAGCCATCGGGCCGAGGGTATGCATACCGGAATTCTTCCCGGCTATCCGGCATCGCACGGCTGTGTTCGTCTTCCTGAGCAGATTGCCAAGCTGATCTATGAAACGGTCTCCGTGGGAACCCCGGTGACTATCGGCGACTGAGGGGGCGGACCGCGCACCGGTGGGGGTGCAGTCCGAGATCGAGAAACGTTTTCTCGAAAGCGGTCGCAGGCCGGTCGTTTCCATCCTGCCACTCGAGTTCCTCCCAGCCCTCTTTCAGCAGCTTTTTCATTCCGGAAAAATAGGCAGTGTCGTCAGTCATCAGGCGCAAGGTTCCGCCCTGGCGCAGGGTGCGCGATATTTCCTTTAAAAAAGTTTCACCAACGAGCCGGCGGGTCGCGTGCCTTCGCTTAGGCCAGGGATCGGGAAATGATACATGAAAAACCGAGACGGATTTCTCAGGGAGCAACTCGGCCAGGGCACTGGCTCCTTCGCCTTGAACCGCGATAACGTTTGGGAGGCCCAGCCTGCGGATCTTCTTTAGACACTTCTCAACGCGTGCAGCCTGCTTTTCGATTCCCAGAAAATTGACGCCGGGATATCTTTCCGCCATCCCGAGCAGGAATGTTCCGCGGTGGCACCCGAAGTCCACCTCCAGAGGCGGAGCGCCCGCCTGGAACCAGGCGGATGGAATCGGCCCGGCGTCAGGCATCCCCGAGAATCGCGTGCAGGGCAGCGCAGGTTACTTTGACATCGAAGAGTTCGCGGCAGCGTGCCGAACCGGCCTGACCCATGGATTCTCTCAGAGAGCTGTTCTCAAGGAGCGATCGCATCTGCGCCGCAAGCCTCTCGGGGGATTTCGGCGGCACCAGATACCCGGTCACGCCCTCCTCCACCATTTCCGGTATGCCAGCCACATGCGTGGAGACCACCGGGAGTCCGGCCGCCATCGCCTCCATGATCACTGTCGGCAGATTGTCGCTGTCTCCCTTGGCATCGGTTATGCAGGGCAGGGCGAAGAGCGATGATTGGTGCAGTCGCCCGATGATTTCGCCTTCCGAAGCGGGCCCGCTGATGTGAACCCGGCCCTCCTGGCCGAGTTCCAAAACCCGGGCACGAAGATTGGCTTCCAGTGGGCCCTCTCCGATGATCCGGCATTCCAGGGGAATGTCGGAGAGCAGCGCACAGGCGGCAATCAGGTCGCCAAATCCCTTTTTCTCAATATACCTGCCGACGGAAAGGATCAGTGGGGGCTGAGCCTTATGGGCCGCTCCCTGGAACCGCGTTGGATCGATTCCGTTGTAAATCCGGACAATCCGGCCCGCGGATTCGGGAAATCTGGAGTGAAGCAGGTCCTTAGAAAACTCGCTCACGGTGGCGATATGCCGCGCCGCGCCGAACAGGTCCCGGAGGCTGATGGGGGACTTTTCGTTTGCCCCGACAAAAAAGTCATTCGCATGCGCAGTGATGCTGAACGTGATGCCGTAGAGTTTCTTCAGCCAGTATGCCGTGCGTGCGGCCAGACCTGCGAAGTGCACATGCACATGTTCGATGCCGCGTTCCCGCAGCAGGGGACCGAGCCAGAGGGCCTCGAATACGCGCTTGCGGTCATTCTCATCCGCCCGCCGCCAAAGCTCCCACCATCGACGAATTCTGGATCCTGACGGAGCGGATTCGGACTTCAGCGCCTGTTCGATATCATTCGGAACGTAGGTCACATTCCGGAGGGCCTCATCCGGAAAATCCTGCCTTGGCTCTCCCGAGGGCTTCCGGATCGAGAAGACCGGCACGTCTCCCGCCTGGCGACGCATCTCGACAACCTCGCGCACGCAGAAAGTCTGCGAGAATGTCGGAAAACGCTCGAAAAGATAGGCGAACTTCATACCTGAAAAATATTCTGCACCCGGCTTTCCTCTTATTCCTTCAGCCGGTTGTCTTCAATGGTCGTGATTGCCGCACGAATATCACGGGCCTCGGGTTCGGCAGGATCCTCGGCCAAAGCTGCCTTGTAGGCGCTGATGGCTTGTGCCGGAAATCCGCGTTGGGCCCACGACTGGGCAAGCAGGATGTGGATACGGGCGGTTGGAGAATTGTTTTCCTTGGCCAGTTGGAGCAACTTTTCGAGTGTTTTTGTCTCATCGGAGTATTCCTTGGCCGCTCTTGCCGCACGGGCATGGAGCAGCAGAATGTTGGAATCCTCCGGATATTCACTCCTGAGTTTTGAGGTTTCCTCATAGGATTTCTCAAAGGCCCGCGTCTCGAGCAGCGAGAGCGCCAGCAAATACCTGGCCTCGTAGCCGGGCCGCTCCTTGATCGCTGCCGCAGCCTGTTTTCTGGCACGTTCCCATTTACCTTGCGAAGCCGAAAGCGATGAGGCGCGGAAGAGGATTTCGTAGTCCTTGCCTGCGAGGCTCAGCGCCTCATCCATGCTGGATGCCGCCAGCGTTCTGAAGCCCGCTGTTTCCAGGTTGAGGGCATACTGGGCCAGATACACAGCGCGGTCTCTCGGTGATGAAAATTCCGGAATCGGAATGGCGGCGACATCGGGGTTCGGGCCGTGCAAAAACAGGAGGCCCTGATTGTCGAGGCGGGCGAGATACCAGTCCGGGGCCTCCAGCAGATGACGGATGAGTGGCTTCGCCTCGTGGGTTCTGCCGGCGATCAGCACGGCAGAAATCGGGTTCGCACGATCCTCCGCCCTCCACTCCTCGGGCGAGTTCGATAGGACCGGGGACTGCTTGGTCGATAGCGAGTGGTCGATGAGTTCAGGGCCGAACGGCGCAACGAGCGGGCAAGCCGAGGGATTTATGAAAATTCTGCCCCGCTGGCCTTTCAGCATCTCGATGAGGCTGAGCGGAGCCACAAGGCGGGGATCCGAGACCTGTGGTGTGACCGGAAAAAAACCGGCCTGGATCCCGAATGAAGCGACCGCCAGACAGACGAGGGCAACAATCCAGATGGCCAATGTGCGAAACGGTCCCCCAAGCCGCATGGCCCCCCAGAAAAGGAGCAGTGCTCCCAGTATCCAGGGTGCTGCCGCGAATGCCACGCGCACGGCATCGCTCAGTATCCATCCGCCCGCCTGGAAGGCAAGTGCTGCAGCACGTTCTGCCAGAGTTGCGTCTGCGGAGACCATCCCGTTGCCGACATCCCGGATTGCGGATGAGCGGTCCAGAAGGGCGGGAATCGCCGCAAAGACTCCCGTCAGCACGCTTGCCAGGACGAGCAGGGATTTCTTTCCGATGGAAATGTCATTTGTGATTCGCACCGGCTGAGAATATGATCCGCTCATGCCCACGCGTGCAACCGTATTGATTCTTACCATGTTTTCATTCTTCGCCCCGAAAATCCAAGCCATCGAAACCGGGGCAGCAGCTCCTCTCGTAACCGCCGCCGACCAGGATGGAAAGCCGGTGAAATTTGCGGACGTTTATGCCCGGGGGACAACTCTTGTGTATTTTTATCCCAAGGCCGGCACACCCGGCTGCACGGCCCAGGCGTGCTCGCTGCGGGATGCTTTTGCGAGCCTCCATGGCAAGAACCTGCAGATCCTTGGCGTGAGCCGCGATACGCCGGAGGCTCAGAAAAAGTTCCAGGAGAAAAACCATATTCCCTTCACTCTCATTGCCGACACGGATGGCGCGGTGGCAAAAGCTTTCGGCGTGCCGGGGGTCATGGGACTCCCGGTGAGCAGCCGGCAGTCGTTCATCATCAGGGACGGAAAGGTTGTTTGGGCCTCGCTGCACGCCAAGACCGGGGACCATGCTGCCGAGGTTCAGGCTGCTCTCGACTCCCTGAAGTAATAGGCGGAGGGATTTGACGCTGTCGAACACGCCCGTATAGTGCCAGCGATGAAGGGAAACGGACGGCGGATTCTGGTCGGCATGAGCGGGGGCGTGGACTCCAGCGTTGCGGCATCGTTGCTGCAGCGTGACGGCTGGGACGTGATCGGCGTCACGATGAAGGTCTGGCCCCAGGATTGTCTCACGCGTGCGGAAGACAAATGCTGCGGCCCGTCGGCCATAGCAGACGCCAGGGGGGTAGCCCACAAGCTGGGAGTCCCGCATTACGTCGTCGATGAGGCCGACCAGTTCGAGAAGATTGTCATCGACTACTTCTCCAGCGAATACCGGGCAGGACGAACCCCGAATCCCTGCGTGATGTGCAACGAGCACCTGAAGTTCGGAAATTTGCGCACGAAAGCGCGTGCGCTCGGCGCTGACTTCATCGCCACCGGGCACTATGCGATTATCGAACACCATGGCGACCGCGCGGTTCTGCGCAAAGGAATCGATCCGCGGAAGGACCAGTCGTATTTTCTCTTCAGCCTCAACCAGGATCAACTTCTCCACTCGC
Source organism: uncultured Chthoniobacter sp. (assembly GCA_964600115.1). GTDB lineage: Bacteria > Verrucomicrobiota > Verrucomicrobiia > Chthoniobacterales > Terrimicrobiaceae > QYQL01. The sequence goes on from CAZRIL010000018.1 coordinate 10,385, forward strand.
TGACGCCTCTTGGCGGGATGACAAAGCCGGAAATCCGCGAGATCGCCCGCGGGCTCGGACTCAAAGTCGCTGAGAAGGTGGACAGCCAGGAAATTTGCTTTGTTCCCGGCAATGATTACAGGGCATTCTTGCGCGGACACCTCGGGTCCACGGATTTTCATAGGGGCGGAATCTTCGACACCGCTGGAAAATTTCTCGGGAATCATGATGGGATCGAACTGTTCACGATCGGGCAGAGGAAGGGGCTTCCCGGCGGCTCTCCCAAACCCCTTTATGTCGTGGATATTGATCCGGAGTCTTCACGCGTCATCGTGGGCGGCGAGGAGGACCTGGTGCGCGAGGAATTCGAGGTTGACCGGGTGACCTGGCATTCCGGCGAACCGGAGCAGGCCCTGCGGGTGAATGTGAAAATCCGGTATGCCCATGCCGGAACCGATGCCTGGCTCCACGCTCTGCCGGGACAGCGTGGCAGACTCGTTCTCGACCAGCCGCAAAGGGCGGTGACCCCCGGGCAGGCTGCCGTGTTTTATGATGGCGACCGTGTCGTCGGCGGAGGATGGATTGTCCGGCAACCCGCACCGGTTCCCGCATGATCAGGATCGTTCTCACCACGTTTGCAGATGGCGACTCCGCTGCACAGGTCGTGCGGACCCTCGTTACGGAAAAGCTTGCCGCCTGCGGCACGATCCTTCCCGGGGCGCGGTCCATCTACGCTTGGAACGGCTCCGTGGAAGACAGTTCTGAGGTGCTCGTGATTCTCAAGATCGCTGCGGCGAGCGAGCCGGACCTATACAAGCGTCTCAAGGAACTGCATCCCTACGAAGTGCCCGAGATTGTTTCGCTTTCTCCGTCGCAGTGGGACGACGCCTACGGACGCTGGGTGGTCGAAAATTCTGGTGGGTGAGGCTCCACCTGCAAAAACTATTGAACGACGTGTCATCGGCTTTTCGCGAACCATGCCTGCCATGCAGGCGTTGCTTCAGGGGCCAACAGCCGAGGTCCCCCTGGGATTCATGGCCTTGTGATCTTCAGCCGCATGAACAGGCGAGGAGTCTCGGGACCGACCGGCAGGGTCGCCTGCCATAGCTGGAGGGGCGGTTCCTCGGAAACCATGGTCTCATTTACGCCAGTTGCGCTCCACGTTTCAAGATCGCTCGACCAGAAGGCATGAACCGAGGTGTCCGTGGCGGCAGAGGCGCGGGTGTAGCGCAGGGTCATCACGTCACCGGAAACCGTTGCAGCGATCCCGCTGGTGGTAGGTGTCGCGGGATTAAGGCCGATGGCGTATTTGAGAAGGTTGGGAAGTCCGTCCCCGGAGGGGTTAGCCGTGTCGCCTGCAATCGCGGGATTATCAGCATCGCCTTGGAAGCTGATCTTCTTCCACTGCGTATACGGACCCGGACGTACGAGAATCGTCAATGGCTGCTGGAGACTCGACCCGTTTTGATCCGTCACGCTTACCCGGATATGGTAGGAGTCCTTGGTCAGGTAGTGAAAAGCGGCTGCCGTTGTCAATAGATTGCCGGAAAGGATGAACGACTCGTTGTCCTCGCTCCCCTCGCCGTCGACCAAAGAATAGGTCAAATTGGCTCCGAGAGTCGAACCGCCGAAGTTGATGGCCCCTACCGTGGCTCCGGCAACTTGCTCTTCAGCGACAGTGCTTCGATCCAAGGTCAGCCCGGTCGGAACTTGCTCCAAGCTTTGATCTACAATTTCTCCTGTGTAACGATCAATTGCCACATGCAGCCAATAGTGCGTTTCACTCTGGATGTTGAAGGAGGAACTCAGCGCCTCTGATGTGGCAGGCGCGTTGGTGGCGAATGTCCCCGTTTGTGCGATGACGTCGATCATAAGATTCCATGTCCGCGTATTGGTGACATCTGCCAAGGCGCGAATGGGAGCTTCGAGGTAGGTTTTATCCCTCTGGTCCGCCCTGGGGTTTGAGGAGGAGGAAAACCCTTGCAGAAGGACGGACGTCGTGGCGCTTTTTGCGATTGCCCCCTTCTGAAATTGCACGCCCAATTTCGTCACCAGATCCGCCCGGTTGGCAAAGCTGCCAGGGGCTGTGGCAGTGAAGGAGCTGATGGCGGAGGCAATGTCTCTGGACTCGGCGGCGATGCTGTGTGGCGTGGAGGAGGTCGCGAGAGCTTCCTGTTTGGTGGCACCCGCGAGAATGGCCTGCAGCACGGGAGCCGGGGCATTGTTCGGGTTGATCTGGCCGGCGACAACGGCGGGTTGGTCGGTCACGCAAAACACGTCCAGCAGCGCGGCATCACCGCTGTAGGCCGTGAAAAAATCGAGCGTCTTGAACGGCAAATCCCGACTTGCATATCCGAGTTCCCCCACTGATCGGAACGGGCGGTTCAACACCAGCGGACGCCGGCCCATGGTCTGCGCATTAGCTCCCGTGCCAGTGCTGTATCCGCCAGGCAATAACTGCGACAAGCCATCAGTCATTGAGGCGGTGTAGGAGGTGGCATTGTCGACATTCCAGCAGGAGTCATTGCCCGGACGCACGATGCCGTCGGGATCGGCGTAATATGCGTCGTTCGCCCAGCCAGCAATCGGAACGTTTTGCGCCCAGCCCCCGTAAAAAAGACCGATTCCTCGCCCATTATCCGACCAATCCAAGGGATAGGACGCGCTTTTTGCGGGGACCCCGTTGGTCGAACGCTCACCGATATACGACCAGTAGTCGTAGTAAAAGCCGCCACCAGCTGGCTGAGGTGCATTGTATTGGCCGGCACCATTCGTATTAGCTGCAAGTTGGCCCGCCCGAGGGAGTCCCGTCGCCTGCCACGTTGTGTTCTTAGTGTTCCAGTGACCATGGTTTCCGTCAAACGTGCAGCCGGAAAACCGGTCGGTAAGAGGATCGACATGCATGAAAGGGGGGGCATTTATGGTCCCAATAAGTTTGCTGCTTCCGATTGCTCCAAACACGGAATCCGTAGGTGCTGGCTCCCCTGCGGGAACGGTCCAACTGTTGCTTGGATAGAAGGAAGTGCCGCTGCCCATGACAATCCGGCTCATATAAGAATACGGAAGCCAGTTCGAGCCATCCCAATACTTCAGGCACAACGTTAGGCCCTGGCCCCCCACCGGTACATTTTTATCGATGTATGGTCCTACTGGAGTAACGCTGACAATGAAATTTCCGTCATTGTGGAAGGTTTTTGGGCTGCCGTAATAAGTCAAGTTACTATCCGCCACCCAAGTATGGGTGGAGTCCCCAGGGATTCCATAGTCGACATTTCCCGAGCCGTTGAGCTTTTGCCCAAGGTAGGGAAGAATCCTTGTTGGCATCCATCCGGCGTGAATTGCAAGGAAGGGAGTGTAACCGTTTGCTGCGGTGTTCTGCGTATATGTGACGTTGTAGGGGCTCTGACTCCTAAAGGCTCCCTCAGCCGGCCCGACATTGATCGCGGGAGTTGTCACCACGGAGGTGTCCTGATGGTTGGCGGAAACGATCAGGGGATTCGCAAATGTGGAGACTCCGGCCGTGAGCGGATCCTTGAAATAGATCATGGATTCCGCCAGACCGGGGCCGACATTAAAATTCAGCAGCGTCGGGGCCATGGCGTAGACCACGGCAGGGCCGGTGAATTTGTTGAACTGCATGGCCCCGGATGCTTGGAGGCAGAACGATGTCGGTCGGGGGCCAGTTGCCGATGCGGAGGGGATCTGGAACGGATTCCATAGTTCCGGCTGGATCCATGCGTTGAAGCCATCGTAATTACCAGCGATCCCCGCGCTGTTGGCGAATACGTAGTGGATCTTGTTCAGATAAGGTAGGTTTTTGATGCCGTAAACGACGTTCAGCGGGCCATACTCGGGGGCGGTCGGGCAGTCCACGTAGGGGCCCTGAATGAAGATGGCGGTCGGATAGCTGTCGCTACGGTATTGATCAATGATGTTTGCCCCGATCTGAACGATCTGCGTATCCGTGAGTGCGGATGTTTTATCGAAGCCGGTCCCTCCGACCCCTCGGTATGGTCCCGCATTATACCACGTTCCATAGCCTTCCGCGTTGAAGTAGTTGTTAAAGTTCGTGACATCCGGGCCTGGGTCCCGTCCCAACGATCCGCTGAGTATGGCCGCTTTGAGCAATTCAAAAAAATCCGGCTCGCGTCCCAAGGCCGCAGCTGCGTCGAGGGTGAGGATTTGGTTGAGAGGGGTCTTTGTCGCTCCGATTGCAGCGCTTTTGACGGGTTGGTCCGGGATGCTCCCATGTTTGTAGATCCAGCAGGGGCTGCCGTAAGCGTCCGCGCCCCATTCCAGGCCGAAGCAATCTTTGACCGCCTGCGCTAGGCCGGTGGCAGGCCCCGTATGGGTCAGCCAGTTAATCCTCGCTAGCGAGAAACGGCGCTGAAGATAAGCATCGCCCTCCTTGACGACGTAGGTGGTCACGTTGCCGGTATCGTCGTAATGTTTGATACTCGTACCTGCGACGCCGGCGGGGAAGCGGATATTCGCGAGGTTGCGATTGGCAAAGCCGTTCGTCTCCGAGTTTGTCTTGTAAGCGAAATTTCCTGTGCCATTGGTGCCGGCATTAAGGCCGGTCGCGGAGGGGATGCCAGTGGAGTAAAAATCCCCCGCCGCGCTGGGCAGCACGGAGGCATCAGCTTGAGGGCACCAGGACGGGGCGGTCACCGCGCGGCTAAAGGTGCCCAAATATTGCAGCGCATTGCGCAAGGTCCCAATGGATGCGCTTCCGGGGGAGTCGGCAATGTCCTGAGTCATGAACTCGATCATGGCCTGCCTGCTGAGAAAGATCTGGTCGGTCGTGCCATTGGACGCGTTGCCACTGATGGCAAGGAAGCCGTTGGTGTTGGAGGTGATGGCTCTGTAGTAGCGGTCGGCCGCTGCGGTGTTCAGCGAAAAGAACGGGAACGTTCCAATATTTCCCCCCCCGGTGGTGAGGGTGGCATAGTTCCGCCAGCCAACTAGGTTGTTGACATTGGAAGGAGATAACCCCAATGCCGTGAGGTCAGCAAACGCCAGGGCTCCCTTACCCGCGTAGAGTGCCGCTAGGGCGCCGTTGGTGACAGGAGGCACTGTCGTGCCGGTTACGTATGGATAACCCGCGACATTGACGTCCAGCAGGGCACCTTCATCGTAAATTGCGTAAGCGTAGCGGCCGGTGACTCCGGTTGTCGGAGTGGTCAGCACCGTAGGTCCTGCTCCGGTCACATAAACCCAACTGGGGACCGTGAAATTTGCGTCGGGAGTCGTGTCGGAGGTCTCGCCGAAGTTTTGAAGCGGGAGCAAGAAGTGATGATTCCATCGGGCGCGGCTGATGCCTAATCCGTTGGCAGGGGAGAGGGACGAAAGCGCATCCGATGCGGGGTGATCGGCTCCCGGAAATGGGATGGGGGTTGTTGAGCTGATGCGGAGGAGGGTGGAGTTCTTCGCGCCGTCGCCCCAGGTCGCTGGCACCCCGTTCGTTGACGGAACAATGAACTTGCTGTTTGTGGGGGTGTAAATATTGGTAGTCCCCACAGGAGCACATACGGAACCGTTCACGATCTCCTGCTTGAGATCGGCTGAAATAATGTCCAGAGCACTTTGGGCCAGCTCGTCCGCCTTGGCCTGGTTCTCGTCGATCGTCTGGCTCTCGCAGGTAGCCGGGCAGGAGCAGATGAGAGCCGATGCGAGGCTCAGCCAGCTCGCCGCGCGAAGAATGCTAGAGAAAAGAGCGGCCCACTCAAGGGATTGCCCCCGCATATCGATCTGTGTCATGAGTGACTTTTAATGAGGAGGCTCCGAGAGAGCATGGCAAGATATTGCAATGCGACCTCCTAAAGCATTGAACCGGAGTTTGAAGCTGGAAGTGGAGCCTTCCATTAGCTGAGCTTGCCGAAGCGTGGAATGTGAGTCAAGCACTCGCCCTTTTCGGTGTCTCAGCTTTTCGGGATGCGGAACGCTACTTTCCGCAAAATCCCTTGAAAAGTATTCCGCTGTTTTCTGCTGCTAAGCGCTCAGATCAGCTCATGTCGGAGCATATCCAGCGCGGCCTGCGTGGCGATTTGCTTGAAGGTTTCTCGGTCCCGAGGAAAGCGGAATTCCTTGCAGAGAGTCGGTTTGCCGCGCCGGGCCAAGCCAATAAAGACGAGGCCAACGGGTTTCTCCGTTGATCCGCCTCCAGGCCCCGCAATTCCGGTCAAGGAAAGTGCAAAGTCTGCGTTGGATTTTTCCAGTGCGCCCTCTGCCATCGCCATGGCAACCGGCTCGCTGACCGCTCCATGCGCTTCAATCAATGCCGGGGGGACTCCCAGCTCGGAGGTTTTCGCCTCATTCGCATAGGTGACAAAACCGTGGGTGAGGATTTCCGATGCGCCGGGAATGTTGGTCAACCGGTGCGCGAGCAGCCCGCCGGAACACGATTCCGCCGTCGCGACATGGAGTCCTCGCTCCCGCAGCCTTGTCACGACCCACTCCTCGAGATTCTCACCTTTCGTGGAAAACAGATGGCTGCCCACAGCCGTCAGGATTTTTGGCTCAACCTCGTTCAGAATTTGAGGTGTTCCAATGATCCGCAAATCGACTTCATTCGGGCGCGCGCAATACCCGACTTCAAGATCGCCCCGCGCCTCCAGTCCGAGCCCGACGCACTCTTCGACCGCACTTTCTCCCAGGCCCACGACCCGATAAACCCGGCATTCCCGGACCGGCGCATTCCCGCAGAGCATCCTCAATATTGGAAGCACGGACGCGGTAAACATCGGCTGAAGCTCGCGCGGGGGACCTGGCAGAAGAAAGAGGTGAGGGGAGCGGGGAGCCTCTTTTCCTGGGAGGTAGAGACCGGGAGCGGAACCGTTGTCATTCGAAAGAACAACCGCCCCGGTAGGAACCATGGTCTGTCTCAGCATCCGCTCCCGCATCGTGTATCCCCTCTCGGCCACCATCGCCTCGATTTTCTTGCGGACACCGGCATCAGCTACCAGTTCCAGGCCAAGGAGACCGGCGACGGCCTCACGCGTGATGTCGTCGGTTGTCGGCCCAAGCCCGCCTGTAACAAGAACGATGTCCGCACGTTCGAAACACTCGGCGAGGGCCACGCGGATGGCCTCACCATCCGGCACGGTCGTCTGGCGGGAGATTCGCAAGCCCAGAGGAAAGAGTTGTTTTCCAAACCATGCCGCGTGCGTGTTAACGACTTCGCCGAGCAATAGCTCGGTTCCGGTATTCAAGACTTCAACGATCATTCAACTCCACATTTCAAGGCCTGCATCCAGCCTCGCACCCGCGCGTGCTTTTGGCAATCCCCCTGCAGGTCGTAAACGTAAAGCAAATTGGCGAGCATGCGCACGAGCATTTGTCGGGGGCTGGATGGTTGGAGGTGGCAGTCCTTCAACTCCAATCCCTGCCGGAAGAGGATGCTCTCGACATCGACACGCGAAAGAATCCGCCCCCGGTGAAACGGGTCGAAATAAACTTCGCCATGCCGCGCGATAAAGTGACCCGGAAGGTTGATTCCCTCGATTTTCATGGCGGCCCGGGATCCGATCATCATGTAGAGCAGAGTGAGGGTGAGGGGGATTCCCGAGCGCGTTTCGATGACTCTCGGCAACAACGAATTCCTTTCGCAGTAGTAGTTGTCGGCATTCCCGCGGAACTCCAGTTCGCCCGACAGGAACGAGGAGAGCCGGAGGACGCGCTCGCGGTTGCTGACAGCTCCGCTCAACTTGACGAGAAACTGCCGGCCCCAAACGTTCAATTTGTGCTCGAACGGAAGGATGCAGACTCCCGGCTCCATGGCGCGGGCCAATGACCAGCAGGCCTGCTCGAGATCGATCCCGTCACCAAAAAAATGACAGAGCAGCGAAAATTCCTCCTCGGCGCTGCGTCCGCTGATGGCGGCCAGAACATCCCGGGCATGCTCCGAGACGCACTTGTCGTCGATGCGCATGAGCTCCTGGAGTTCGGGAATCCTCTCTTCGCCCGCTGCGGCCAACTGCTCTTTGACAAGCCTGACCGTTTCTGGGTCATTGTCGTGCAGCAGCCGGATCAGCGCCTCTTTTTGGGCAAACATTCTTCATCGAATAAAGCGCGAAAATGCCAGGATGCAAGTGATCTCAGCAAGCGCTTGACCGGAGAATGCCGAGTGCGCACCATGCCGGACCGCTTTGAAGACATACGAACCAGCCAAATGGGACATCGGATTTCTCGCCGATAATCCGGTCGTCCGTGCCAAGCGCTTCGGGATGCCATCCGAGGCCAAATCCGTTCGCTTCCCGCTGCGCCTGCTGCGCTACTGGTTCGGGTATCAGCTTCTGCGGGAGGAATGTTTGCGTGCGGTCAGGCCGCTCGCCGTCGCCGAGATCGGCGTTCACCGCGGGCAGATGCTCGAATTCGTGAAGTCAGCTCCTCCCGGGGTTTCCTGGTCGCGATGGACCGCCGTGGATGCCGTGATGCTCACGGAAAAGCTGAAAAAGGCAGGCTACGAAGATTTTTTTGAAGCAAACCTTGAGGACCGCGATTTTGCACTGCCGGGGACGTATGACTGCGCGATACTCCTGCATGTCCTCGAACACCTCTTCGAACCCGAGGAAGCCTTGAAAAAGATCGCGGCCGGCATCGCGCCGGGTGGATCGCTGATCGGCGGATTCCCCGTGGTGCCCGCTGCGTTCGAGAAGATCCGCGAAAAGCAGGTGAGAGAAAACGCTGGGCCAATGGGCCATGTGAGCGTCTTCTCACCGGCTCGCGTCCGCAGGATGGCGAAGGAAGCCGGACTGGTGGCGGAATTTTACAGCGGAGCCTTCTTCATGCGGAGCAAGGGAAGCGCGCTCGAGAATTCTGCCGCATGGATGCGCTTCAATCTGGCCTGGGGCCGCCTTTTTCCGGGCTGGCCGGGCGAGATCTACTGGCTCATGCGGAAGCCGGCTTGATCGGGCGGCGAAGGGGATAGACCCGCACGTCGACGCCCGGGGAGTGGAGTGCGTGGTCAGGGGGACGGCCTTTCGCATCAAAGCCGGCCAACCCGAGCGGACCGTCGCACCATTCCGGAACGGTGGCCGGAGAAATCGTGTAGGGGGCATGGCGGACTTCACCCGTAAACAGCCGTCCTCCCGCTGCCGCATACAACCGGTATCGTTCGACCAGAAATTCTTCCAGCGAGCCCGGCGAAGCGGGAGCTGCGCGCTCTTCGCCCCTGTATTTGTAAATGGACTGCCGCTCCGTGCCTTTTCTGCGGGAATGATACTCCGTCATCCCGCCCCCGCGGATCGCAGTCATCTCTGCGTGGAAATAGGGCAGGTGAAAAAGTGTGCGGGCCACGCTGACCGCTACCGGCTGGTTGCAGTCGAGAGAGTAAAACCAGACCCCCGGGTTGCCTTCGGAATCGCGGACATAGGTCCTCACATTCAGTTCCAGAAAATTCGAGAGAAACGGAACGGGAGGGAAGAGTGCCGGGCGGACCCCGCGCATGAAAAACGGCACAATGCCCAGCCAGGCATTTCCTTCAAAGGCATCCACAGTCAAGCCATCAGGCAGGGTTTTCTGCACCTCTGCCCTGTCCCATTTCCAATGCAGAAACAGGAGGTCTTTCCACTGCTGGCGCATTACCGCCGGACCGGCAGGCAGAGGCCGGATGGGGACGCTCATCGTCCGGGCATGGCCTCGAGCACGACCCCTTTCAGGTATTCTGTCTCCGGAATTCCCACCACAACCGGATGGTCGAGCGGCTGGCCGATACGGCGGATAAGCCTCATGTTCCGCTTTCCGTCCTGAAGCCCCTCGGCGATCGCCTCTTCGAATTCATGGGCTGCAACATGATGAGAGCAGGAGAAGCTGACCAGGATGCCGTGCTTCGAAAGCAGCCGGGCCGCACGCGCATGGAGATCCCGGTATCCGCGCAGGGCCTCGTTTACTTTTGCCCGGGTTTTCGTGAACGAAGGGGGGTCGAGAATAATGAGGTCGAACTCTCCGCCGCGGTTCAGCACATCAAATACATCGGCATGCCTCACATCGATGCGCAGCCCGTTTCTCGTGGCATTCTCCATCAACTTCGCGGCGCTCTCGGCTCCGGACTCGATGGCGGTTACAGAGAGGGCTCCCGCCTTTGCGCACGCTAGGGCAAATCCGCCCTGATTCGAAAAACAATCCAGAACCCTGCGGTCGCGGGAATATGCGGCGACAATTCCATAGGATTCTATCTGGTCGAGATAAAGGCCGGTCTTGTGACCTCCGAGCGGATCAACAAGAAATCGAACGCCGGAGATCTCGACCTCGACCGGCTGATCCGGAACCGTTCCCGCGAGGATTCCCGAGCGGAGTTCCAACCCCTCAACTGTCCGAACCGGCGCGTCGTTGCGCTCGATCACGCCAGTTGCGCCGGTCAATTCGATAAGCACTTTTGCGATGGTCTCCCGGTGCAGATCCATCGCTTTCGTCAGGGATTGCAGCACGACAACATCGCCGTAACGGTCCACAACGAGCCCGGGGAGTCCGTCGCTCTCGCTCCAGACCAGCCGAACCAGATCGCTCCGGCAACCGGCTTTGACCCGGTATTCCAAAGCCTGGGCGATCCTCCGGCGGAAAAAGTCCTCATCGAGATCCTGCCTGCGCCGCGAAAACCTCCTCACCACGATCTGAGATTTGGAATTGTATATTCCGACGCCAAGAAGCTGGTCCCGTCCGTCCTTGATGGACACGACACTGCCATCCTCGGGATTTCCAAAGGTTTTCAGGATCTCGCTCGAATAGACCCAGTCATGGCCGTGCAGGATGCGCGAGCGGGGGCGGACGATGATTCCTCCCATGGGGTTTAGGCGGAGAGTGGAGTTGAGGCGAAGCCTGTCATTGGAATACCTGCAAAGGAGATGTCATACCAACTCCTGGAGTTAACCGGATTTTGCGATTGATCAGGGAGAACGGGCGTCTCGCCCGTTTGGGCACTGACTCCGCCAGCGCAAGCCGACGTCTTTCACAGGCGGGACGCCTGTGCTCCCTGTTTTGCGCTGCCCGCCCTATCGTCTCTTTATTTTCAAGAGTCGGTAGCATTTGGAAAAACGTACAGCGCATCGTCGAAAATTAGTGACCAGCAGGGATCGTGGCAATTTGTTTCGGCCCCCATCAAATCGACAGTGCCTTATCGATCAAGAACGTCTGCCCGCTCCACGCCTTCACGGAGGTCCAGTCTTCGTCCGGGGTGGACCAGAACGGGGAAGATTGTGGCAGACCGAGGGGAAGGAGACCAGCGGAGCACAGATACAAACTTCCAGTGGAGATATAGCCTTCACCGATTTCTGGTTGAACTCCACAGAATCCGATTCTCAGCCATCCCCCGGAATCGAATGTCCCCGGCGCTTCGATCATCCGCCGGATTACAGCCGTCATGGCACAGCGGGCCTGTGCCGGGCTGACCCCTGCCGGAAGCTTGTCCTTCAGCGCCGCCAGACCGAGTGGTTGAAGACAACCGAACCGATACGCCAGTGATCTGCCCAGCGGGGGAAAGGTTCCCTCCGGAGAGATCATTCGCTCGAGTTGGGCGGAGTAGCGGATCATGCGATCCCAGGCATGCGGAAATTGCTCTGCCCACAAGCCCTCCTCCAGATGTGACAAAATGTCGACGATCATCGGGTGAATCACGAATGCGTTGTAATAGTCGGCATGGAACTCCGGGCCGTCTCCATAAACGCCATCTCCCAAATACCATTGTTCATGTTGTCGGAGCGCATAGGCAACCCGCATCCGGTCCCAATCGGACTCACCGAAAACGTAAAGGGCCGTTTCCACCATCGCGGAAAACAGCAGCCAGTTGTTGTCGCAAGGCAGAGTGCACCGCGTTGCCCGCAGCGATTCGATGACGTTGCGTTTGACCCGCGATTCGAGGGGCTCCCAGAGCGTCCCGGGCGCACGCAAGAGGGCTTGCGCGAGGAATGCGGCATCAACAACCGGCTGTCCCTGCTCGGTGAAATTGCCGAGATCCGGAGATTCCGGATCGGTGATCGCATCCAGTCCGCGGCGCGCAAGGTCCGCCCACCGGGAGGAACTGACTTCACCCAGCTCCAACCAGGGGGCCAGCCCGGCAAGCAAGCGTCCGAAAGCCTCCAAGTGAGCAAATCGCTCCAGCCGGGTCCCCGGCTTTTTCTCCACCGGCATATTACGGCGAAGCGTGCGGCTTGCCAGATGGGTAAGCACCGGCTCTGCAAGCCGGGCTGCAGTTGATTCCCAGTATTCCCGCGTCGTCATCGTTTTCTTTTCCGGACTGGTCTGAATTGTTTTGAAGGACAAGCGGCTCCTCCCCGGCAAATCAGACAGGCAGCAGTTCCTCGTGGCGAAAGACGTGTTTGGCTCCCGGCTCTGGATACTCGAAAATTTTTCCCTCAAAATTCCGGATCACGACCTTCTCGCTGTCATGATAGAGGACATAGCCCGGATTGATGGGAACTTTTCCGCCTCCACCCGGAGCATCGATCACGAATTGCGGGATGGCATATCCCGTGGTGAACCCCCGCAGCCCCTCGATGATCTCAACCCCCTTCGCCACGGATGTGCGCAGGTGGGATGAGCCGCGGATGAGGTCGCACTGGTAAAGGTAATAGGGCCGCACGCGGCACAGCAGGAGCTTGTGCACGAGTTCCTTCATCGTCTCCACGTTGTCATTCACGCCCGCGAGGAGAACGCTTTGATTGCCCAGCGGAATCCCGGCATCCGCCAGTCGACCGAGCGCGTCGCGAACCTCGATCGTCAATTCCTTCGGGTGGTTGACATGCACGCTCATCCAGAGTGGATGATATTTTCTCAGCATTGCGCAGAGTTCCGGCGTGATTCTCTGAGGCAGAAAGATCGGGACGCGCGTGCCGATTCGGAGGAACTCAATATGGCGGATCGCCCGCAGCCGGCGCAGCAGGCCTTCTAGTTTGTCGTCGGAGAGCAGGAGGGCATCGCCTCCGGAAAGCAGCACATCCCGGACCTCCTTGTGCTTTTCGAGATAGGCAAACGCCTGTTCAAAATCCAGGTGGAGTTCCTGTTCGCCAACACCGCTCACCACGCGGCTCCTGGTGCAGTAGCGGCAGTAGGAGGCACAGCGGTCCGTCACCAGGAACAGCACGCGGTCCGGATACCGATGAACAAGCCCGGGGACAGGCATTGCAGAATCCTCTCCACAGGGATCGGACATGTCGTAGGGGGAATCATATCCCTCCTCGATACTCGGGATGACCTGACGGCGGATCGGGCAGTCCGGATCAACGGGATCAATCAGGTTGAAATAGTGCGGGGTAACTGCCAGGGCCAGCTTTGTTCCGGCCAGCAAAACGCCGGCACGCTCATCCGATGTCAGCGTCAGGTGCTTCTCGAGCGAAGCCAGCGAGGTGACCCGGTTTTTGAGTTGCCATTTCCAATCCTGCCATTGTTCGGCGGAATTATCCGGCCAGTAACCCGGTGCATGGGAAACAAACCTCTCCTCGGTATCTGATACCATGTGCTCCATGAATGAATCCGGCAAAGTTACGCGAGTGTCGGGGTCTGTCAACGAGTGATCTTGATGCCAGCACCAACCAATGACGCAAAGAGGAGACACCAGGGGATGACTCCAAGGCTGAGAGCGAGAAATACCCTGAGCGGGCGTTCTCCGACGGCGAGAGCAAGAATGCTGCCGGCTTGCGGGCCGATCGTCACGGGAGCGAGCAATCCGAGGCCGGCAAGCCCCCACTTTTCCCATATCCGCCAGATGAGTTTCGAGGTGTCCCTCCTGACCGGGATCCGGAGCCTGCGAATGAGCCAATCGCGGAGCGGCACCCCCGCGACAAGCACAATCAGCGACCCGAGCGAATAGCCCGCCCAGGCGGCCATCGCGGCCAACCACAAGGGTGCGCCAAGAGCGGTTCCCCCCGGGATGGCTCCAAGAAAATACAAAAAACCCAATCCAAATGCGGTCGCGGCTCCGCTCGCCATGTTCAACATACCCCTCGAATCATTTCATAAAGTCCCGAACTTGGGAGGAGAATCCGATAAGGCGCAGTGTGGCTAGTCCGCCCAAGGCACCTGCATGGCCGGCAGGCATCCCCTAACAGGGCCGATTTGGCGTAACGAAAGGCGCGATCACACAACACAAACCCAGCATTGCAAGAACCGCGAACGCTATGAGCTGAATGATCATGAGTAAAGATACAGCAACTCTGGATTTTTTCAACCCGGCCTTGCTCAAGTCGGGCCCATCAATGCAGGAAATCGGTTTGCCATATCTGATGCAGCAAGAAATGATGCTCGGCCTGACATGCCATTGAAGGAGATCACGATTTATACTGATGGAGGATGTCACGGCAACCCCGGCCCCGGCGGCTGGGGGGTGATCCTTCAGTATGGCCCGCTCAAAAAGGAACTTTCGGGCGGAGAGCGGGATACCACCAACAACCGGATGGAGCTTAGGGCTGCCATTGCCGGGCTCGCCTCACTGAAGGAAGCCTGCGTTGTGACGGTTTACACAGATTCCCAGTACGTGCGACGCGGGATCCTCGAATGGATCCACAAATGGAAGGCGAGGGGATGGATGCGGACAGCCCGCCAGCCGGTCAAGAATGCCGATCTATGGCGTGAACTCGATGCCCAAGCCTCCCGGCACCATGTGAAATGGAAATGGCTCAAGGGCCATGCTGGCCACCCGGAGAATGAACGCTGCGATGAACTGGCCGGCGCCGAGATTGGAAAGTTGCGCCATGGCAGTTCCGCCTCTTTGGCATTGCCTGCAAGTAGAAAGCCTCCAGAGCCCGCAATCCTCCCGCCCGCACAGGGTCAGCTCCTGTAGGATCGAAACTGTCGCGGATCATCCCGCTGACTCAAGGGGCTGAAGCAGAGTTTGGGATGCAGGACGTCTGCTCCAGGCCGCCTATAGCTTGTGGCCCATTTTCTTTTTCTTCGTGGCGAGATACCTGGCGTTGTGAGGGTTTGTGACCGAGCGGATCGGCAACTGCTCGACGATCTCGATATCATACCCTTCCAGCCCCACGACCTTGCGCGGGTTATTGGTGAGTAGCCGGATGCGCTTGACACCCAAATCGGCGAGGATCTGGGCCCCCAATCCGTATTCACGAAGATCCATCGGAAACCCGAGCTTCTCATTTGCCTCCACCGTATCGAGGCCTTGCTCCTGAAGTTTGTAGGCGTGGATCTTCGGGCCGAGCCCGATTCCCCGGCCCTCCTGACGCATGTAGACAAGAATCCCGGAGCCTGCTTCACGAATCCGCTTCATCGCCTGGTGCAACTGGGAGCCGCAATCGCACCTTCTCGAACCGAAGACGTCACCGGTCAGACACTCGCTGTGGACGCGCACGAGCGTCGGCTTTCCAGCGGAGATCTTCCCCATCACGAGGGCGATATGGTGCATGCCGTCGACAAGCGAACGGTAAAGATGCAGGTCGAAATCCCCGTAGTCGGTGGGCATCAGCACAGTCTCCTCACGCTCGATGAGCATTTCGCTTTTCCTGCGGTGGGCGATAAGGTCCTGGATCGAGCAAAGCTTCAGCCCGTGTTTTCGCTTGAATTTCACGAGGTCCGGAAGCCGTGCCATCGAGCCGTCCTCCTTCAGGATTTCACAAATCACGCCCGAGGGGTCGAGCCCGGCCAAGCGCGCCAGGTCGACCGCGGCTTCCGTATGCCCCGCCCTTTGCAAAACTCCTCCCGGCTTGGATTGGAGGGGAAAAACATGACCCGGCTGCACGAGATCCGCAGGCACCGAACTCTCCTGGGCAAGCACGCGGATAGTTGTTGCCCGATCCTTTGCGCTGATCCCCGTGGTGATCCCGCACGT
The DNA here is from genome assembly GCA_964600115.1 of uncultured Chthoniobacter sp. GTDB lineage: Bacteria > Verrucomicrobiota > Verrucomicrobiia > Chthoniobacterales > Terrimicrobiaceae > QYQL01. Next base: position 26,136 of record CAZRIL010000018.1, read on the forward strand.
GGCATCGACCGAGACGGTGAAATCCGTTTTGAACAGCTCGCGGTTGTGGGCAACCATCCGCTGAAGTCCGAGCTTCTGAGCGCGCTCCTCGGTGATCGGGGAACAGATCAGGCCGCGCCCGTGCTTGGCCATGAAGTTCACCGCAACCGGGGTGACTTTGCCGGCGGCCATCAGAAGGTCGCCTTCGTTTTCCCGGTCCGCATCGTCGGTGACGATTACCATTTTCCCCTTTCGGATGTCGGAAATTACAGAAGCGATCGGGTCAAAGGGTGTCTTCATAAAGCAAAACGTGCACACTATCGATCCGTTGGCCGGTCTGCAATTTGTTTCAAATTACACTTGCCTATCCGGCAATTGTCTATACAGTCCGCCCTCCTATGGCAAAAACAGCATGGCTCGAGCGCAATAAGCGCAAAGCGGCGACGGTGGCGAAATACGCCGGACTCCGCGCGGAACTGAAGGCGAAAAAAGATTACGCATCACTCGCCCAGCTTCCCCGTGACGCTAGCCCGACCCGCCTCGTCAACCGGTGCAAAGTCACCGGCCGCCGGCATGCTTACATCCGCCGCTTCAAGATTTCCCGTATCACCTTCCGCGAACTCGCTTCCGCCGGTCTCATTCCGGGCGTGACGAAGTCGAGCTGGTAGGGGATTCGGCCCAACGGCCAATTCCTGCTCCCCGCATATCTCACAAAGGGAGCAAGGGCATCCTGCGCCCGTAGTAGACGTTTGTTTACGGGAAGCCTGTGGCTCCTTTTTTCTGCAACGCGGACAGGCTTTATACTAGGCCAGCCGCGCTTTTGCATCCGCGGAAAGGAAGTTCCACAGACTCGCGAGACTTGCGCTTGCTTTGTTCTTCGCGGAGGCAAGCTCTGAAGCCGAGAACCTGCTTCCGGCGGCAGGTTTAGAAGCCGCAAACATGTAGTATTTGATTTTCGGCTCCGTGCCTGAGGGGCGGACGGCAATTTTCCGGGCATCTTCGAGGGTGATCATCAGCATGGCTTCCGCAGGAATTCTGTCCCCTTCGACATCGTGGACGACATCCTTCGCAAAGTTGATGATCGAAACCACTTTTGAGCCGTCGATTTCAACCGGTGGTTGAGCGGCGTAGGAGTCCACGAGTTTCTGGATCTGGGCAGCACCCTCGGCACCTTCCATGGTGAGCGACTCTCCGCGTTCGAGATACACCCCGAACTCCGAGAAGATTTCATCGAGCAGGTCGGGCAGAGTGAGGCCCCGGGATTTCGCATAGGCGGCGGCTTCTGCGATCAGGACGGCCGCGCTGTTGCCGTCTTTGTCCCGGACAAAATCCGAGGCGCTGTAGCCGTAGCTTTCCTCGCCGCCGAAAATATACAGCGTGGAATATTGCAGGCGCAGGGCACGGGTCTCGGTCTCGGTGAGCTTTGTGTAGTTGGTCCGGAGTTCTTCCGGAATCGCCGCTTCGTATTTCCCCAGTTTTTCGCCGATATATTTGAAGCCGGTCAGGGTCTCGACGCAACGGATCCCGAATTTGTCCGCGATGGCCTTCTGGAGATCGGTTGTGACGAATGTCTTGATGATCGCAGCGTTCTTGCGATTGGCGTCATTCAAGATGCCAAACTCAAAATGCTTCCCGGCGCGATACCAGGCAAGGATCGAGCCGATCTGGTTGCCCGTGAGGAGTTGCATCTTACCGGCGGCATCCCTTGCGGCGATTCCCATCCGGTCGTCATCGGGGTCGGTGGCGATGACGAGGTCCGCACCAGTGGCATTCGCCTGCGCGATAGCCATGGAAAGGGCCTCGGCATTTTCCGGGTTGGGTGACTTGACGGTCGGGAACCTGCCATCAGGCACCTCCTGTTCCGCCACTCCGTCGCATTGAAACCCGAGGCGCCTGAGCATGGGCTTGATGATGACCGCACCCACGCCGTGGAGCGGGGTGTAAACGATTTTCAGCGAGTTCTCGCGCTTGATGAGCGCGGGGTCCAGCGGAAGCGTGGCCAAGCGGTCCATATACGCCTCATCAACTTCAGACCCCATCGGGATCACCCTCCCGGGATTTTCAACCGGCGTGTAGGCTTCCGAGGCGATGGCATTGACCCGGTCGATGATTGCGGTGGCATGCGGCTCCACAACCTGGCATCCGTCCTCGAAGTAAACTTTGTATCCGTTGTATTGGGGGGGGTTGTGGCTGGCGGTAAGGTTGATTCCCGCTTGCGCCCCGACATGACGCACGCCAAACGAAAGCTCGGGGGTCGAGCGCGGCCCCTCAAACAGCCAGGCATCGCATCCATGATCGGTGATGACCTTCGCAGCCAGCTCAGCAAATTCCCGTGAATAGAACCGGGTGTCATGGCAGATGCAGATCGACGGTTTGCCCGCACGGCCGGAGTTTTTAAAGTGTTCCAGCACGTAGCCTACGAGCCCCTGCGTGGCCCGGCTGATGCTGTAGGTGTTCATCGCGTTTGTGCCCACGCACGGAAACTCGGGACGTCCGAGCGGCTGTGGCGAGCCCTGCTCCACCGCCGTGACCACGGCTCCTATGGTTTTTCCGCGCAGTCCGCCCGTTCCGAAGGCCAGCGTGCGGAAGAAACGGTTGTCGAGTTCCTTCCAATTCCCCGCCGCTGCAAGTTCGGCGATTGCTGCCTCATAGACCGGGGATGTGCTGCCGGAGAGGAGGGAGAGGATATTCTCGGCAGAGGAGGGGAGAAGCCGCCCGTCCCGGGCCGCCTGACGGATGGAGGAAATGAGCTCGTTCATGGAACGAGCAGAGGTATCAAAACTCTGCCCTGCTGCCAACAGAGTTCCTTGGCAATGGCGGCGTGCGTGCGCTCAGCGGACGGGTCCCACAAACGGGACCAATACGCAGGAGAGTCCGAGAAGAGAAAGCAGAGAGAGGGATATGAGCGGGAGGATCATGCTGGAACTTTCCATCCGGGCTGCGTTCATTTCAACCTGAGAAATGAAAAATGTTGATCGCAGTCAATGACCCCGCGATTTTTTCCTGCGATGAAGTGCACGCTATGAATGATTTCCTCCGTCCGTGCAACTGCGTGCATCCCTCGGGAGAGGAATGTGAAAAATGCATCGAGGAAGCCGCAGAGTGCCCGCCGGTTGGCTCCGATAAGAAAGTTCCGGAGCAGGCAGATCCCAAGCCGCCCGGAGATCAAATCCCGGCCTGAG
>CAZRIL010000018.1:29396-59837 GCA_964600115.1 uncultured Chthoniobacter sp.
AAAGTTCCGGAGCAGGCAGATCCCAAGCCGCCCGGAGATCAAATCCCGGCCTGAGGATTTTAATCCTGCCTGCTGTGCTCCGGAAAGAAGCTGAGAATGCCTGACTCGTTCGCGCTGCAGATTCCGCGTTCCGTGATCAGTCCGGTGACCAGACGGGCGGGCGTGACATCGAATCCAAAATTGGCAGCCGGGCTTCCTGCCGGGGCGACAAGCACTTCAACGTGCTCTCCGCCCGCGAGGCCATCCGCGTATTTCACCTCTTCGGAGCCCCGTTCCTCGATGGGGATTTCCTTCAACCCGTCGCGCATGGCCCAGTCAAATGAGGATGACGGCAGGGCCACGTAAAACGGAATTCCGTTGTCTCTGGCCGCCAGGGCTTTCAGGTAGGTGCCGATCTTGTTCGCCACATCTCCTGTGCGAGTGGTGCGGTCGGTGCCGACAATCACAAGATCCACCAAGCCGTGCTGCATGAGATGTCCGCCGGTGTTGTCTGCGATGATCGTATGGGGGACTCCGTGCTGGCCGAGTTCCCAGGCTGTCAGTTTTGAACCCTGGCTGCGTGGCCGGGTTTCGTCCACCCACACATGAACCGCTATCCCCCGATCATGTGCCGCATAAATGGGAGATGTGGCGGACCCGTAGTCCACAAATGCCAGCCAGCCTGCATTGCAGTGAGTCAGGATTTGAACCGGGGCGCCGTTTTTCGACCGGCTGATCTTCTCGATCAGGCCGACACCATGTTCGCCGATGCTCCGGCAGGATCCGGCATCCTCTTCGGCGATCGTGACAGCCGTGCTCAAGGCAATAGAAATCCGTTCCTGAGCATCGCCCGTGCCCTGCATCGCCCGCTCCATCCGATCTACCGCCCATGCGAGGTTGACTGCTGTCGGACGTGTCGCCTTCAAGAGACTTCCCGACTGGTGGATGGAAGCCGGACCATCGGCGGCTGCCGCAGACTCGATCGCGGCAAGATACATTCCAAAGCCTGCAGTGGCACCGATGAGCCCAGCTCCCCGCACGTGCATTTCCCGAATGGCTCTGGCGGTCTGCTCCACAGATGACAGATCTTCGACAACCAATGCATGGGGAAGCGCCCGCTGGTCGATAACCTGCACAATGCCAGCGCGTTGAGGGTGAAGCCAGATTGTCCGGGTTGGTTTGCCGTTGACGTTCATGAGAAATATTTTGGTGGTCCACATGCTACGCCATTGGTGCACGCGGGAAATCAGAACCTTCAAAATAATAAGAAATATCCGCTAAGGAGCAGGAAATTCCGGGCGGGGAGGCTCACGGGAAGTGACTGGAGCGCCGGCTTTCCTCCGGTTGTTGCGTTTTTAGTTTGAATAAGAGTCGGGGGCATAAGAAAACCGTCGGTGTGAGACACAAACAAAGGCTCGGGCTCGGCTGGCTGCTGCTTATTCCAGTCGCCGCATTGCCCATCGCCGTCTACCTCGCATGGAAGGCCCCGGCCCCGGTTTCCACCCCGCCTCCGGAGGCGCGAATCGAACAGAGCCACAGCGGCCCGCCCCTGCCGGAGCCACCGGAGCCGGCACCTGTTGCGAACCAGGAAACGGCGAAAGTTCCGGAAACGAGTTCCGTGCCATTCGCTGAAGGACCAACCATCACCCCCCCGGAACCTCCCGGACAGCATTCGACCAAAGCATCTGTGCCCGGAACCTCTGTAACCAAAAAGGAAATTCCGGAACGCACAGACCCGCCGAAGGCGCCGTTGATCGATTGGGCGGATATCGCAAACCGGCCCGGGCGCTGGCCGGCTCAAACACGCATGACAGCTCCTGCGGATTTTCCGATATCCGTCGAAGGAAAAGCCTCTGGCTCCACCCGGGTTCCTGCGGGGACCAGCGTGAAAGTGGTCAAAATTGCACCGGATGGAGTCCAGGTCGCCTATGCGGAATATTCCGCAAAGGTTGCTTTGGACCAAACGACTCTCAGCGAACAACTGCTGGCAGCCGCCTCTGAAACCCAGCCTGCAACGACTGCGGTTGAAGCGCCTCCAAAACCGGTCCAAACTCCGCAGGCGGCTGCAACACCCAGGAATGACGGGGCTTCTCTGGTCCCTCAACAGAACTGGCTGAAACCGCCGGGCGACGAGCGTATGAGCCTCATCGAACTGCTGAAGGTTCTTGAACACGACTCCCAGCCGGATCCCGCTCTCGAGGTTTCCGAGCACCCGGAAATCTTCAAAGGCGTCACTTTGATGATGCCGCTTCGTGAAGCGCTGGCAAAGCTGGGTGTTGCAAAGGATCTCATCCCATCGAGGATCCCGCTCGTGCATCCGGCCATCCCGCTTTTTTATAGATCATTTCCGCACAAATATTCCCTCATCGGTGACCCTGAAGATCACTATAACCTGCTCTACGTGATCACCGATGGTGATGACCGCGTCGTCGGGATCCAGTATGTCTGCGAGAACCCTCGCAGCAAAATGCAACTCCCGAAGGAGTCTTTTCTCACCTACAACTTCGTGACCAACCGAAGGAAGGCTGCCAGCGCACTCAAGGTGGGTTGTGAGGTCACGGCGTTCAGCAATGATGTGCTGCTGATCGAGTCATGGCTGTTTGATGAACGCCGCGACAAATGCCTGGAGATCGTTCGCCTGTATCTTCCCAAACGGGTCGCTAATTTTGTGCGGCATGTGATTGAGGCGCGTCTCGAACTCGATGAGTAAGCGCCTCTCTTGACGGGATCTGTAGAGGCCCTTGTGCCAAGGGCCAGAACCAACCTCTCAGCTCCAACATGGCCGGGCCGGCTCACCGGCTTTTCTTGTTTAGCCTGCCGGCGGGAGATCTGCAGGGAGGCACGAGGAGAAACCCCATGCCCCCTGCAAAGCTGATCAACCCTCGATCTTCGGGACGCGAGGGGCGCGAAGACGATGAGGTTCCGGGAAATTCGAGCCAACCAATGGACGGCAGTAGCTCAGAAATTCCGGTGTCACATGGTTGCCTTCGGCGATGAGGAACTCGTCAGGCATGTGCCGTGTCTTGGCCGCCACCTCACGGATGGGAACAAGATCATAGGTCGCGCTGTAGTTCAGAACGGGCCGCCGGATCACCACTGATCCGTCCACGTTGTCCCACATCGCATACTGGACGGCAATTTCACCAACCTCTCGCGCCTCATGCGCATCGCGGTTGCTGACCACGCCGAGGAAGGAACGCTGCAGATATCCGAACGTATCGGAACGCACGCGCTTGATCTTCAGTTTGGCTTTTACCTCATCGCCCAGCAGATCTCCAAGCGCCCCGGTTCCGGAGAGTTGGACATTGCCGTGCGCGTCGCGCTCGACTTCCTTGGCAAGCTTCGCGGCGATGCTTTCGCCCTTCTCATCCTGAATCCCCTCGGAAACCGCAACGATGCACCGGCCGTGCTCCTTGTAGACGCGATCCACATCGGCGAGGAACTTCTCGATCGAAAACGCGCGTTCGGGCACATAGACCAAGTGCGGACCGTCGTCCACATATTTGCGGGCGAGTGCCGAGGCGGCAGTGAGGAAGCCGGCATGGCGGCCCATCACCACTCCAATTAAAACCCCCGGAAGAGCCCGGTTGTCGAGGTTCAGGCCCATGAAGGCCTGGGCAACAAACCGCGCCGCGGATCCGAAGCCGGGGCAGTGGTCGTTCACGGCGAGATCGTTGTCGATCGTCTTCGGAATGTGGATGGCCCGGAAATCATAATGGGCGGCTTCCGCCTGCTCGTTGACGATTCGGACGGTGTCCGAGGAATCGTTGCCGCCAACGTAGAAGAAGTAGCGAATGTCGTGCTTCTGCATCGTCTTGAACATGCGCGCACAGTATTCCTCGTCCGGCTTGTCGCGGGTGGACATGAGGCCGGAGGACGGCGTGTCCGCGACCTGCTCGAGGTTGTGGGATGTCTCGCGGGTGAGGTCGATAAAGTCCTCCTCGATGATGCCGCGCACGCCGTGGATCGCGCCGTAAACCGCTTTCACCTGGCTGAATTTCCGTGCCTCGAGAGTTACCCCAACGATGCTTTGATTGATGACCGCTGTTGGGCCGCCGCCTTGCGCCACCAGCACTTTTCCTTCAAGTCTGCTCATAAGAGGGAGAGAATTGCCTGCGGGCCCGCTGTTGGGCAAGCCAACATCTCAATTTGGCGGGATTTCTTTGATTTGTATCATGTCGGGAGACGGCCCGGAACAAATCCTAGACCGAAAATGCGGAAAGTTCCTCGGCCAGTTCTCTCTCATCACTCACGCTGAGTTCGTCCCCGGCAATGATTTCCACCATGCACCCATCGGAACGGACAAACTCCAGAAAGAGAGGGCGGGGGCCCGGATGCCGTTTGATGGACTCCAGAACGCGGATCAAATCGTCTTCGCGCATCTTCTCGCGCGAAAGCCTGAGGCGGACCGGTTTGACCGAAGCCTTGGGCTTTAACGCGGCGACCGACGTTGCAGTTGCCCGGACGGAGTCGTCACGGCGGGCAATCCGCGCATTGACGGCAATGGCTGAGCCCGGGATCAGGAGTGCCGCATTTTTTGTGAAGGCTTCCTCCCAGACGGTAATCTCAAGCGACCCGGTGAAATCCTCAAGCAGCAGCACGCCGAAGGGCTTCCCGTCCTTCTTTGTGAATTTTTTCTCCACGGTGGACAGGAGGCCCGCCAGCTTGAACGAGGCGGTTTCCTCGGTCTGAACAGCCTGGGCAATCGTCGAGTATTTTCCGGAATCAAAATGTCCGGCGAAGCGGTCGAGCGGATGCCCGCTGACATAGTAGCCGAGAAGCTCCTTCTCGTAGGTGAGCATCTCCTGCTGCGGCCAGGGTTCGATCCTGGAGGAGCTCCCGGAATTCCCCTTGTCGGCAGGCATTTCAAGGTCCCCGAACAGCGAGACCTGCCCGCTGGCTCGGTCCCGTTGAACCGCCGCCGCGGCGCCCATTGCTCCCTCGATCTCCGCGAAGAGTTGAGAGCGGTATTTCCCGAACGGATCGAAGGCCCCGCACTTGACCAGGCTCTCGAGAATCTTCCGGTTTACGGTTCGTGAATCCAGCCGGGAACAAAAATCCTCGAGCGATTTGAACAAGCCGTTCTTTTCGCGCTCTGCGATCGCCGACTCCATGGCGCCCGCGCCAACATTTTTCACGGACCCGAGCCCGAACCGGATGGCTTTGACATCCTCCTGCGGCGTGAACTTCAGGTCGCTCGAGTTGATGTCCGGCGGGCGGATGGCGATCTCCATCCGGCGGCATTCCCCGATCACCTCGGCAAGTCGCTCGGTCGTGCTGGCATCGAAACTGAGCATTGCCGCCATGAACTCGAGCGGATAGTGGGTTTTGAGAAATGCTGTCTGATAGGAAATCCATCCGTAGGCGGCACTGTGACTTTTGTTGAAGCCGTAATTCGCAAATTCGGCGATGAACCCGAAGATCGCATCGGCGGTTTTGGGGCTGATATTATTCTTCTTCCCGCATCCCTCAACGAAGCGGGCGCGTTCCTCCTCCATCTTCTTGACATCCTTTTTGCCCATGGCGCGGCGGAGCAAATCGGCATCGCCGAGCGAGTATCCCGCAAGCACGCTGGCCGCAAGCTGCACCTGTTCCTGGTAGACCATGATCCCGTATGTCTCGGCGCAAACCTTTTCGAGGAGGGGGTGAAGGTATTCGATTTTTTTCCTACCCTTCTTCCGCTCGATGTAGTCGGGGATGAACTGCATCGGGCCAGGGCGGTAAAGGGCGCCCAGGGCGATGATGTCGTCGATGGCGGTGATATCGAAGTTTTTGCAGAATCCTGTGATCCCGCCGCTTTCCATTTGGAAGATTCCCAGCGTTTCTCCCCGGTTGTAGATCCCGAATGTCTCCGCGTCATCGGTGGGAATGGCAGCGAGATCGAATGCGGGATTCTTTTTGTGAATAAGACGCACCGCCTCGTTCATCACGGTCAGCGTCTTCAGCCCTAGAAAATCCATCTTCAGCATGCCGAGATCGGTGAGGGGGCCCATCGCATACTGTGTGACGACTTCATTTTCCTTCCCCCGGCAGAGGGGGATAAACTCATCAAGGTCGCGATCTCCGATCACAACTCCCGCCGCATGGATTCCCGTGTTCCGGCTCAGACCTTCGAGCACTTTTGCGTAGTCCCAGAGCTGCTTGACGGCGGGTTCGTTCTCGATGGCAGCGGCCAGCTCCGGATTCTTCTTCGCCGCATTTTCCAGGTCGATGTTGAGCTCGTTGGGAATCATCTTTGCGATCCGGTCGCCGTCCCCGTAGCTCCAGCCCAGCACACGCCCCACGTCGCGCACCACGCTCTTGGCTCCCAATGTTCCGAATGTCACGATCTGTGAGACCGCCCGCTCTCCGTATTTTTTCCGCACGTATTCGATAACCTCGCCACGGCGGTCCATGCAAAAATCCACGTCGATATCCGGCGGACTGATCCGCTCGGGGTTCAGAAACCGTTCAAAAATCAACCCGTAGCGGAGCGGATCGATATCCGTTATGGCCAGCACGTAGGCAATCAGCGATCCAGCCGCTGATCCGCGGCCGGGCCCGACCGGGATCCCCCGCTTTTTCGCGTAGTTGATGAAGTCCCAGACGATGAGAAAATAGCTCACAAACCCGCTGTCCTCGATGACCTTGAGCTCGTAGTTCAGGCGGATCATCAGGTCCTCATCCGTCTCCGCCCGCTCCCCGTAACGGGCCCGCAGCCCTTCGTGGCAAAGGTCTCGGAGATACTTCTCACGGGTTGTCCCTGCAGGAGGCTCGAAGGCGGGGTACTTCGCCTTGCCGAACTCCATCTCGAAATGGCAGCGCTCTGCAATGGCAAGGGTGTTGTCACAAGCCTCCGGCAACTCCGCAAACAGCGCGCGCATTTCCGCCGGAGACTTGAAATACAGTTCCGGAACATAGTGTAGACGTTTTTCGTCCATTACCATCGACCCCGTGCCGATGCAGATCATGACGTCGTGCGCATCGTGGTGGGAACGCTCGAGAAAATGGACGTCGTTGGCGGCGACAAGCCCGAGATCAAGGGCGCGGGCGATGCGGACGAGATCTGGATTCGCACGCCGCTGCGCGTCGATCCCATGGTCGTGAAGTTCGACAAAATAGTTTTCTTTGCCAAATATTTCGCGGTATCCCGCCGCAGCCTGTTCGGCCGCCTTGAAATTGCCCGTCTGAAGAAGCGAGTTCACCTCTCCTTTGAGGCACCCGCTGAGCACGATGAGTCCCTTCGAGTGCCTGGCAAGGAGTTCCTTGTCAACCCGGGGCTTGTAGTAAAAGCCCTCGAGATGTGCGGCCGTCACGAGCTTGACCAGATTTTTGTAGCCGTCCTCGTCCGCGGCCAGCACCGTGAGATGAAAGGCCGCATCCTTGCCGGAGGATGCGTTTTTGTCGCTCATCGAGCCCGGCGAGACATACAGTTCGCACCCGATGATGGGCTTCACCCCGGAGCCCTTCTTCGCCTGATAAAATGGAACGGCGCCATACAGATTGCCGTGGTCGGTCAGGGCGACAGCCGGCATCCCGAATTCCTTCGCTTTCCTGATCAAATCCTCAACCCGGATCGCCCCGTCGAGCAGCGAATATTCCGAGTGGCAGTGAAGATGCACAAATGACATAAGAAAACTTTACGACGGATTCCCCGCTGGTGTCGAATTAACCTTGAGAGTTATCCAGCCAGGGGGCGTTCCCTGGGTCTTCGTTTCCGTCAAGGAGGTTCAACTGCCTCGACGGGAGATCCGCACCACCAGAAGGAGGAGCGCCGCACCGAGAAGAAAAGCCAGCGGAAGAGTGTAAAGCGTGCGGCCGAAAAGGGCGTTGGTCGTCAGGTCAGGATTGGCGTGCCGGATTGCCGACGTAACAGCGGCGAAGCCCAGCCCAGCAGTTCCGTAACCAAGATTGAGGGCGACGCCCCGGAAGCTCAGGACCGTGGCGCGGAGATTAGACTGGGTCCAGGCGTTGAGATAGTTGGAAACGAAATATTGCATCATAGGCATCGAAAGACCGATAGGGATGATGACCCAGAGCCCCCAGATGGGAGTCGCGAAACAGAGCCCGGCAAGACCTGTAAAAATCAGGACTCCCACCAGCGTGAATACGACCGGGGCGGAATATTTCGCCGCAAGCCTGCGGGCGAGGGATGCGGCGACGAATCCCAGCAATGCGAATCCGGAGCCCACGAACCCGTTCACGAATTCCGGAAGTTCGATGAGCCGGTAATAGTTGCTCGAAAATGTCAGGAACAGGCGGACGAGGCAGTCGAAGAGCACCGCGCACAGAAGCAGAAGGCGAATCCGCCTGTCCGAGAAAACAAATCGGGCTCCGCTGATGATGTTGTCAAGCGCTCCCCGGATCGGATGCGTTTGCGTGGGTGGGACCGTCGCTCTGGATTCCCGCATGGCAAGTGCGCACGACAGGGCAGCGATCGAAGTGCCGAGTGTCAGGTAAACGGGCCATCTTGTCGTCTGCAATGCATGTGTATCCAGGTGCAGAAATGCCAGCACACCACCCACAACCTGATGGTCAAACACAAGCGCTCCCAGAATCATCGCTACAAAAAATGAGCCCGACGACCAGCGGACGAGGCTTGCAAGGACGCCCCGCCAGCGTTCCTCGCGCCCGGGTTCCTGCAGAGAGTCATAGGCGAGTGCCTCATCAGCACCGCTCGCGCAGGCTTCGGCGGTCCCGCTCAGGATCCGGTTCAAAACCAACAATGGAAACAGCCATGGGCCCGGCGGAGCGAAGGCGAAGACCGACATTTCCGCGACCATCAGAATCCCTGCAAGGACCACCATCGCCTTGCGCCCGATCAGATCGGCCAGGGCACCCGATGGAAGCTCGAGCAGCAGGATCGTTGCGGCCCAAACGGTATTCAGAAGGGCGTATTGCTCGAGGGTCAGGCCCAGGTCGAGGAAGAGCACGCCAAGAACAGGGTAGTAAAAGCGCGCGTTGAAAAAGACGCGGAACGCGATGAAGAGCGGAATGTTCCGGCTCACGCCCAGGCCTCCATCTGTTCGAGGACCTTGAGAAAAGGAACCTCCTCGAGGAGCCCGAAAGCGTCATGGCGTGTCAGCCGATCTCGGGTGGTGGCCGGACTGCTGATGCCGCAGAGGAATCTGGCCAGGGGACGATGCCCGCGCAGCGGGGCATGACCTTCAGCGCGGAGAGCCTGGATGACTTTGAGATCGCCAATCGAGATTTCCTTCTCCGGGCTGCGGGGCAGGGGAGAGGCGGGAAAACCCGTGCAGTTGCCGCAATGTCCGCAGGGCGCAGGGAACGACTCACCAAAATACTTGAGAAGCCCCTGCGTCGAGCAGCTGGGATCCCCGGCGAAAGCCTCGATGCGCTCCAGCCTTTTTAGATCCTGGGTTTCGCGCTGAAGAAACAGCCCGTAGAGCCAGGTGGCCAGTTCGCGGGGGGAGCGTTTGTCTCCCCGCTCCAGAAGGCGGAATCGGTGCCTGAGTTTTGCAGGCTTCATTTCGATGTCGCCGGATTCCTCCAGGTGGCCCAGTGCTTTCAATATCCGTTCGCGCGGCTCGCCAATCGATTCCGCCGCAGCAGCCACGTCAATGCTCAGCCATCGCCAACCCCGTTTTCCCGCAGCGAAGATCTTGCGCAGGAGCCGCTGCCTGTCCGGTGAGTGGCCGGCAATCACCTTTTCTTCGGGATGACGGAACGCGATTTGGAATGCCGAATAGAAAACTCCGGCCGGCTCAAGGATTTTTTCCTTTTCCAGGTAGGTGATGACAGTTTCGAGCACCAGCGGGCGGATGTCTGTGGTGCGCGAGAGGTCGTAGCGACTGATGTCGAATTCCTTTCCCTGCCGGAGAAGATGGTCGACGAGGTGTCTCAGGGCCTGTTCGTCAGGAGTGTCCCCCAGCGTGAAATTCTGCAGGACAATCAAGTCATCCGCGCAGGCGAGCATTTCGCAGTGTGCCGGCAGCCCGTCGCGCCCGGCCCGGCCTATCTCCTGCTGATAATTCTCCAGCGTCTTGGGAAGGTTGTAGTGGTAGACGGACCGGATGTCGGCTTTGTCAATGCCCATGCCGAAAGCGATCGTCGCCACAATGATGTCGCAGCGCCCGGCCATAAAGTCGTCCTGAGCGGCAGCCCGGACATCATCGGCGAGCCCCGCATGGTAGGCGCGGGCTTTCAGGCCGGACTTCTTGAGATGCGAGGCGACTGTTTCCGTCGTGTGCTGAAGCGTGCCATAGACAATCGCGGGATATCGTTTTTCCAAAATCAGCTTTTGGGTTAAAAGGTCGAGCCGCAGGCGCGCCTCCACCGGTGTGATATGGATCGCAAGATTCGGGCGGTGGAAAGATGTCTGGACACGATCGCGCACTGCAATCCGGAAGCCGCGGCAGATGTCCTTTGCCACAGCGGGTGTCGCCGTCGCAGTCAGAGCCAGGATCCGGCGGATCCGGAGCTTTTTTGCCATGGCTGCGAGGCGGAGGTATTCCGGCCGGAAGTTATGCCCCCATTCGGAGATGCAATGCGCCTCGTCGATCGCGAGCAGGCTCACCGACGCCTGCTTGAGCCTGGCCATGAAAGCCTCGCTGACAAACCGCTCCGGGGCGACATAGAGCAGTTTGAGCGTTCCGGAGACCATGCTGTCAAAAATCTCCGCAACCTCGGTGGCGCTCAGCGTGGAATCCAGCCGTGCCGCTGAAATCCCTCTCGCACGGAGCGCATCCACCTGGTCCTTCATCAATGCAATCAGCGGGGACACGACAAGCGTTAGCCCATCCAGAAGCAAAGCCGGGAGCTGATAGCAGAGCGATTTTCCGCCGCCGGTGGGAAACACCGCCAATGCGGAACGCCCCGCCAGCAACGTGTGCATCACCTGCTCCTGCCCGGGACGGAACTCCGCGTGTCCGAACCAGCGGAGAAGTTCCTCCCGCAGATGTGAAGGGTCTATGACCATGAGCTCCGAACTAGAACCCAGCGGGGCAGGGGAAGCAACACATGAGCGGGTTTTGCGTGTTCACTTTTTCGACAGACGGTTCTCGCCACGGCTGGAGGATTGTCCCTATAGAGATTCCTGATGCCTGCCAAGCCACAGGAAATCCGGAATACCGCGATGTCACTTCTCGCATTGGGGGTGGTCTTCGGCGATATCGGGACAAGTCCGCTGTATGCGTATGAAACCGCGCTGGCTCTCACAGGGCCTTCAGCGGCCATCGGCGTCGCGTCCCTTGTGATCTGGACGATATTTCTGGTGGTGACGATCAAGTATGCCTCGATCATCATGAAGGCGGACTATCATGGAGAGGGCGGGATTTTTGCGCTTCTGGCCCTTCTGCGGACTTCCGGCGGGAAGCAGATTGCGGGTGGGGTGATGACTCCCCTGGTGGTCTTCGGAGCTGCATTGCTTTTGGGGGACGGAGCGATCACTCCGGCCATCTCGGTTTTGAGTGCTGTCGAGGGCATTGCTGTGGTGAAGCCGGAATGGTCACAGTTTGCCTTGCCGTTGACGTTGGCCATTCTTGGCGGGCTGTTTCTGGCCCAGCGGTTCGGAACCGGCAGGCTTGGGGGAATTTTTGGCCCTTTGATGCTGCTCTGGTTTTTGAGTCTTGCCGCAACCGGCGGGTTTCAGGTTGCGCGAACTCCATCGGTGCTCGCGGCCTTCAATCCGCTGGAGGGCCTTCAGCTTCTGGCCCATGGAGGTTGGGGAGCGCTGGCCATTGTCGGGGCCGTTGTTCTCGCTGTCACCGGGGCTGAAGCCCTGTATGCGGATCTCGGGCATTTCGGGGTAAGGCCAATCCTCCGCGCATGGAGGTTTGTGGTCTTCCCGGCCTTGATTCTTAACTACCTCGGACAGGCTGCCATGGTGACCCGTGACCCTTCCCTGGCATCCAACACGAATCTCTTTTTCCTGATGGTCCCGGAAGGCGGATTGCGGACAGGGATGCTGGCGCTGGCCACAATCGCGACCATCATTGCGTCCCAGGCATTGATCAGCGCCGTCTTCTCGCTCGCCAGCCAGGCGATGGACCTCGGATTTCTGCCCCGCTTTTTTGTCCGGCATATGAGCTCGAAAATGCGAGGGCAGATCTATATCCCCCTTGTGAATGTATTGCTGGGTGTGGTCTGCCTGCTTCTGGTGGCGGTATTCCGCACCAGTTCGTCGCTCGCGGGCGCTTACGGGATTGCGGTGACCGGAGCCATGGTCGTCACCTCCATCGCTTTCGGGGCTGTGATGCTGGCACGAGGGGCCCCGGCCAGATGGCAGGCGCTCCTGCTTCTCACCGGGTTGCTCTGTCTGGACCTGCCGTTGTTTATCGCCTGTCTGACGAAGCTCTTTGACGGGGGACTCGTGCCTGTGCTTATCGCCGCTGGGGCCGGCTCGATCATGCTCACGTGGGCCCGAGGACGCCGCCTTATCCGCCGGTCGCTTAAGTTCGGATCCGTTACCGTCGAGGAACTCGGCAGGAAAATCGAAACCGACAAGTTCGCCCGGGTGCCCGGAACCTCGGTTTTCGTTGTTCGACGACCGAACCCCGAACACGCAGTGGCGGGCATTCTCGAGCAATACCGGCGGGTCAAAGTGCTGGCCGGGCAAATTGTTATCCTGCTGCTCGATCCGGACTGGCGGGATCGCGAGGCAACCGTCGGGGCCGTAAAGGTGACCAAGTGCGAGGGAGGCCTTTGGGTCGTCCGCGCCGCTCATGGCTACATGGTGGAACCCGATGTTCCTGCCATGATGGAGCGTGCCGTCGAGGAGAGCAGAGGAGAGCTGCGGTTTGACGCCGGCGACTCATTCTACGTCGTGGCGAGAGAGCTGATTTTGTCCTGCCCGGAAAAGCTGATGCCCTCGTGGCAGCGGCATCTTTTCGCATTCATGAGCCGGAACGTGGTGCCGGGGCCGCACTATCTGAACATCCCGGCCGATCACCTGATCGTTTACACCTGGCTTCTGAGGCTCTGATCAGGTCCGGCGCAAGGTCGTGTCGCGCAGGAATTTGGCATCATCGCGATCGGGATAATCGAGCGTGAAGTGAAGACCACGGCTTTCTTTCCGGCTGAGTGCACAGTCCACGACGAGCGAGGCAACCGTCACGAGGTTGCGCAGTTCGAGAAGATCCGTGGTGATCTTGAAATTCCAGTAAAATTCCTGCACCTCGGCATGTAGATTGCGGAGGCGGGTGGCGGCCCTCTGCAGGCGCTTATCCGTGCGGACGATGCCGACGTAATCCCACATGAGGCGGCGGACTTCCTCCCAGTTGTGAAAAATCACGACCATTTCGTCCACATCGGTGACCTGTCCGGGACGCCACTCGGGGAGATCAAACGCGACGCGCGGAGGGCGGTTGCGGGTGCATTTGTCAAACGCGGAACCTGCCAGCACGAGCCCCTCGAGAAGCGAGTTGCTGGCGAGGCGGTTCGCCCCGTGAAGCCCTGTGCAGGCAACCTCACCGATGGCGAAAAGCCCGCGCAGCGACGTTTCTCCATTGAGGTCCGTCTTTACTCCGCCGCACTGGTAATGTGCGGCGGGAACGACGGGAATCGGTTCCTTCGTGATGTCGATTCCATTCTCAAGACAGGTCTCGTAGATGTGGGGAAACCGGCTCTTTACGAATTCGGACGGCTTGTGAGTGATATCCAGAAAAACGCACTTGCTTCCGCTCCGCTTCATTTCCGCATCGATCGCCCGCGCCACGATGTCACGGGGAGCAAGTTCCTTCTGCGGGTTGTGATGCTCCATGAAGCGCTTCCCTCTCGCGTCGATCAGCACGCCCCCTTCGCCCCGCACCGCCTCGGAAATCAGAAATGATTTTACTTCCGGATGGAACAGGCAGGTGGGATGGAACTGGATGAATTCCATGTTGGAAATTGTAGCCCCGGCCCGCCAGGCCATGGCCACGCCGTCGCCGGTCGCGACGTCCGGGTTCGTCGTGTAGAGGTAGATCTTTCCGCAGCCCCCGGTGGCGAGGACGATGACATCGCTGCGCAGAGTCTCCACCTCGCCGGTCGCCTCGTTGAGAACGTAGACCCCGACACAGCTGTTCTGCATGGCATAGCCGAGCTTTCCGGTGGTGATGAAATCCACGGCCATGTGATTTTCCATGACATCGATGCGTGGATGGTTGGATATCTGCTCCAACAAAGTGCGCTCGATCTCCATGCCGGTCGAGTCCTGGTAGTGAAGGATCCTGCGCTTCGAATGCCCTCCCTCCTTGCCGAGATCCAACTCATTTTCCCCGTTCGTCTCGCGGCGGTCGAAATGCATTCCGAGTCCCACGAGCTCGGCAATCCTGTCCGGACCACCGGTGACGACCGCACGGACTGCATCCTCGTGGCAGAGTCCCGCTCCCGCGACCAAGGTGTCCCGGATGTGAAGTTCAAAAGAGTCCTCATCGCTTGTGACGCAGGCGACACCGCCCTGGGCCCAGGCGGTGTTCGAGTCCGCCCTTCCCCGCTTGGTCACCAGTGCGACGCTGCCCTTGTCGGCCGCCTTCAGTGCGAAACTCAAACCGGCGATGCCGCTGCCGAGTACGACGAAATCGAATTCTTTCATGGGAGCACGGGGAGGGGAACATTGTCGATCAGACGGGCTTTGCCCAAAAACACGGCTGCGGCCAGACGCCCGGCGCGTTTCCGGTTTTTCAAAGGCTGGAGCGTGTCCGCCTCGACCGCTTCGACATAATCCAGCCGGGCACCTGGAATCGCGGAGATTGCTTTTCGGGCATGACTTTCGATCGCGGATGGCGATTTCTTCAACGCGGCGGACCGGAGCCCGGCATGGATCCCGGGTGCCAGAGAACGCTCGGCGCCGGTCAGGTAGGAATTCCGTGAACTGATCGCCAACCCATCCAGCTCCCGGATGGTCGGATGCCCGATCAGCAGGACGGGAAAATTCAAGTCGCGAACCATGCGTCTCAGGATTGCGAGTTGCTGCCAGTCCTTTTCCCCGAAGACCGCGTGCGTCGGCTGCACAAGCAGAAACAACTTGGCCACCACCGTGCAAACCCCTGTGAAGTGCCCGGGCCGGGACCGGCCGCACAGGGCGCGGGAAAGCAAGCATTCCTCGACCGAAATCGATCGATCCGCAGCATACATTTGATCCGCACAAGGCACAAAAACCGCGTCGGCACCCGCTCTCCTACAGACCGACAGATCCCGGCGAAGCGGTCTCGGATAGGATGCAAAATCCTCTTTGGGCCCGAACTGGATCGGGTTGACGAAGATCGAGACAACGACTCTCCCTTTGGTTCCGGCAACTTTGCGTGCGGAGCGGATCAGCTCCGCATGCCCTGAGTGCAGGGCTCCCATTGTCGGAACAAGGACGATCCGGGCGGAGGCTTTTTTCCTCCAGGAACGGAGGGCCCCAATCGATTTTGCGACCTTCATCTCAGATGGAGAAGATCTTCGGGCGCACTAATTGGCGGGAGATGCTGCAGGGGAAGCGGAGGGCTGGGCGACCGGTTCCGGGCTCTCCACTGTCGATGCGGCCGGTGACGCGCTCGCCTGCGGAACGGGGGCATTGAGAAGCGCCTCCTGGATAGCTGTTTTGGTGGCCGCACTTTTTGAAGTCAGGATCGAGAGCAGCAGCGTGATGGCGAAAAACACGGCTGCCAGCCAGGTCGTGATCTTGGCAAGGACATGCGTCGTTTGGGCACCAAACAGGTTCTCCGTCATCCCGCCTCCAAAAGCTGCTCCCAGCCCCTCGCTGCGCGGACGTTGCATGAGAACAACCAAAACAATCAGCACGCACACGATGAGGTGCAGAGTGATCAGGACAGGCAGGACGATAAACATAGAGAACTGGGCATATTAATGCGGCGGAGCTCCTTGTAAAGCTGCGATCAAAGAAATTTGAACAACACAAGGATGGCCAGAAATGCGGCAAGAACCGCGACTGGCAACAGGAGGAAATTCAGAATCCTCGATTTCCCTTTGCGGCGGCTTTGAAAAAAGGCGAACAGGCCGCGCCTGGGGGAATGTCTCGGCTGATAGGTTGTGTGATGAGAGCCGTCCGATGTTCCGACCGATCTTGGCGGTTGATCGAAGGGGATTTTCGGCGTCTGGGGGCAGATTCTGTTCCGGCGGGTCCACACGGCTTCACGGGCCTGAAGTGAAAGCTGGCCGGACTCGTGTGTTTCACCCGAAGCGGTTGGCATCGTGGCTTTTCGCGGGGTAATGGCCACCCTTGCCGGCGGCTCGGATTTTGCCGGTTCCCCCCCCGCAGCAGCAGGCTCCTTCGCATCCATCTGTGTGATTGAATCTGCCACAGGGGGCTTCAATTGACAAGGCTCCCGTTCCGCCGAAAGACCGCAGAGGTTCTGAGACAAATTCAACCTGCGGACTTGCTGAACTCCTCCGGAAACTTTGCGAGAAAACTCTGGGTTGGCCAGGAACAGGCCTCCCCGAAGGCGCAAATCGTCCGTCCGGCGATATTGTCCGCGATATTCTTCAAATTCTTCGGATCATCAGTTCGTCCTCCGCCCTCGAGCATGCGGGTTGTCACCTTGGACATCCAGAGACTTCCCTCCCGGCAGGGAGTGCACTGTCCGCAGCTTTCATGGGCGTAAAACTGGTTCAAGTTGTTCAGCGCCCAGACCATGTCGCGTGAGTCGTCCAGAACCATGACCCCTGCGCTGCCGATCATTGTGCCGACGGATTGGAGCGTGGATGCGTCCATGACGACATCGAGCATCGGCAGATCCTTGTCCACCATCGCGCCGTCGGGACCTTTGACCTTGATTTTGTAAACCTCATCAGCGCGCATGACCTTGGCGGAACTCCCGCCCGGGATCACCGCCTTCAAGGTCCGCCCGGGTCTCAGACCTCCACAGACGTCAAAGATCAACTCGCGAAGCGTGACGGCTCCGCAGGGGAGTTCGTAAAAGCCCGGACGCACGACGTCGCCGCTGACGCACATCGTGCGGGTGCCTCCGTCACCCGGGGTTCCCATCTTTGCGTATTCCGCAGCGCCCAGGCGGATGATGTGCTTCACATGGCAGAGGGTTTCGACGTTGTTGACAATCGTCGGCTTCATGTAGAGCCCGAGGACAGCTGGAAAGTAAGGCGGCTTGATTCGAGGGTAGGGGCGCTTGCCTTCGAGGGATTCCAGAAGACTGGTTTCCTCACCGCAGATGTAGGCTCCCGCGCCCTGGTGGACAAATATGTCCAGATCAAACCCTGTGCCGAGCAGGTTTTTTCCTATGAACCCCCTGGCCTTGGCTTCCTTGATCGCATTCCAGACAATTTTTGCGGCATGAGGAAACTCGCACCGGATGTAGATATAGGCGAGATGGGTGTTCGTCGCGAAGGCCGAGATCGCGAGGCCCTCGATGAGCTGGTGGGGATCCTGGTGAAGAATATATCGATCCTTGAACGTTCCCGGCTCCGATTCGTCGCCATTGACGACGATGTAGTGCGGCTTCCCGTCGTCGTATTTAATGAAGCTCCATTTTGTGCCGCAGGGGAATCCCGCCCCTCCGCGCCCGCGGAGGTTCGCAGCCTTCACGGCATCGACGATCTCCGATGGTTTCATCGTCACGGCCTTTTTCAGCGACTCATAGCCGCCGTGTGCAATATATGTGTCGATGTCCGGGGCATAGCCCGGCTTGCTGATGTTCTCGAAAATGATGCGGCGCTCTTTCGGATGCGGGTTCGGTAGCAGTGCTGGCATGATTATTTCAAATTTTCAACGATTGCCCGAACGTCGGACGTTTTGATGTTTTCCACGAGCTCGTCGCCGATGAGTGCGACGGGTGCACTTCCGCAGCTCGCAAGGCACTCCACGAACTCCACGCTGAATTTTCCGTCGGCGGTTGTCGGCGGAGCAACGCCGAACCCGTGATGCTCTGCATGGGGATCGAGCCCGACCGCCTCGCAGAACTTTTCCTTCACATCGTAGCTGCCGGCCATCGCGCAGGCGAGGGTCCGGCAGACCCGGATGACCACCTTGCCCGCCGCCTCGCGACGGAACCAGGGATAAAACGTGACGAGTTCCAGAATGTTGATCGGAGTGAGATCCAACCTCGCGGCAATCCACTCGACTCCGCTATCGTCGACAAAGCCGAATTGGTTCTGCCAGAGGTGCAGAAGCGGCAGAGACGCGCTGCGTTTGGAAACCGGATAGTGGCTGACCACTTCGTCAACTTCCGCCTCAAATCCGGGCGGGATTTGATCCGCCTGTCTCGTCTTCATCTCGATCATCCCGTGATTTCTCTGTTTTTCTTCCCTCCGCATCAAGCAAAACGATTTGGAACTGCCGGCCCGGAGGGTTTACTAGATACGCAAAATACTGCTCTGCCGGGAGGAATTCCGCAGGAGCTTTGGAGGGGAATGCCTTGTCGTATCTGCTGCATATTTCGGAAACGGAGAATCATTTCCCTCCAAGCCTTGACCGAGATCAATGGCCTGGCGAGTTTGTTGTTCAACCAGTTGTTTCCCGGTTGACTTTTCCGGCATCGAGTCCGTAAGAGAACAGAATGAATGCAAGGTCACGTTGGCCGGGCATTGGGCACATGGGTTGTGTGCCAGTGGTTCTAGCAATCCTGACTGCGACCTTTGGGCAGGCAGTTGCCGATGTGTCGGTAACGAATGTGCGGGCTGCCCAGAGGGCGGGGACAAAGCTTGTGGATATTTATTACGATCTGGGCGTCGGAACGCCGCCGATCTCCGTGTCTGTGCAGGCGTCGAGCGATTCCGGGGCAACTTACACGGTTCCAGTGGGCAGCACGACGGGGAATCTCGGGGCAAGTGTCGCTGCAGGGAAAAACCGGAAGATTACATGGAATGCCGGCGCTGATTGGGACGAGCAATATTCGGCGGCGGTGAAGTTCCGCGTCACAGCAATGGACACGCCGCCCGCGCCAACAAGTTTTGCACTGATCCCCGGAGGGAGTTTTGAGATGGGGAACGCGCTGCCGGTATCAGGTGATAATTGGAACGAGTTGCCGGTGCATACGGTGACTTTGACCGCATTCTACATGGAGAGGACCGAAGTGACAAAGGCGCAGTGGGATGAGGTTTACCTATGGGCGGTGGCGCATGGGTATGAGTTTGAAGGTGTCGGGTTTGGAAAAACGTCGGATTCTCCAGTGCAAGAGGTGACCTGGCGGGATTGCGCGAAGTGGTGCAATGCAAGGAGCGAGCGGGAAGGGCTGACACCGAGTTACACGGTGCAAGGGACGGTGTATCGGACGGGCACGGGCGACGGGGTGGCGTGCAACCTGAGCGGAGTCGGGTATCGGCTACCGACGCATGCGGAATGGGAGAAGGCGGCGCGAGGCGCGGGGATCGGAAATCGTTTCCCTTGGGGGGATACTATCACACACAGTCAGGCAAACTATTTCAGTTCTGACATCTACAGTTACGATATAAGCCCCACGCGAGGATACCACCCGGACGTGCATTACTACACACAGCCGGGGCCATACACCTTGCCGGTTGGTTCCTTTGCGGCGAATGGATATGGTTTGTATGACATGGCGGGAAACGTGAGGGAGTGGTGCAACGATTGGGAAGGTGAGATCTATCCTGAGGGCGGCGTGTTAAGTGACCCTCCAGGACCGGATTCAGGCACGGAGCGCGTGCTTCGCGGCGGCTGCTATGCGACCGGCGCTTCGGAACTCCGGGTCTCGGCCTGGACCAGCCAGGGCCCCGGCGTCCACGCCCCCTATATCGGATTTCGCTGTGTCCACAGGTAGAACGCATGAAAACTTTTCTTCGCTATTTCTTTCCTGCGACTGTTGGCGGACTGCTGGCATTTTTTCTTCTTTTGGCCCCGGCGGTTCGTGGGGATACCGGAGTGTCGAACATTCTGGTGGTGGATACCCGCGGTAATGGACCGCTAACCGTTACCGGGCGCGTTCTTGACAGGGGATCGAGCCTCGGGCTGGCGGGAGCGAGCATTGCGCTCGCAGGCCGCAGCACGAGCAGCGACGCCTCCGGAAAGTTCTCCCTGGCAAACGTAGATCTCGCTTCGGGATCAAACTTGTTGCTAAGCAAGGCAGGCTATCTGTCGCAGGCACAGGTGGTGCGTGCGCTGACGGGCGCAAAATCGGTGAACGTGGGAGACATGGCCCTCGTTCCCGATACAGCCAAGCCGGTTGTGGAATCGGTGAGTTCCCCGGAGAATGGGCTGCTTCTGACAGGATTCGGCATCGTCTTCAACGCGAACGCGCACGTGAACTGGAACGGCAACACCCCCGGGAGCGTGGCGTTCAAAGTCAATGGACGGCAGGTCGCATCGCTCGAAGAAAGCGGGCCCGATTACAGCGTTCCGATTGACGTGGATGCACAGTTCACGCCGTCGCTCTTGGTCGGAAAAAACAATGTCACCGTCGTTGCCACAAACGCTGGCGGAGTTTCGTCGGACCCCTTTGTTCTCAAAGTGGACGTGATTCCCGTGCCGGAATCGTTGCTCATGTTTATGTCGAGCAAATTCAGCAACGGGCCAAGCGTGGGACTGAAACTGAAATTCCCGGAACCGAAACTGGAGAAGACGCTGAACCTGCCGGTATTGGGACCTATCGGGATGAAATTGCAGGCCAGCGGGGAGTTCAAATATGCCTTCAAAAAAGGGGAATATGAATTCGATCTCGGGGGAGGCGGCACCGACATCCAGAAAGCATCCAGCCTGGTTTTTGGCAATACGGAGATCGGCATTGATATCGGCTGCTCCGGAAAGGGGGTGGCAACCAGGGAGAAAGGCATAAGCCTCGACGAACTCACTCCGTACGCCGGACTTTCCTATGAGCAATCGTTCGAACTGGCGCGGTGGTATGTTCTGGATCTTCTGGGTCCGCAGGCCAGCCTAGTCGCCCGCCTGCCGGGCTTGACGAGCGTCCTGAAACCGATGTCGATCGCAGCTTGGGCCACACCAAACCTCACCGGCCGGGCCTACTTTGATCTGGTGCCGCGCATCGGCTTCAACCGGCTCGATTTCGGGGGGAAACTTCCCGTTCAGGCCGGATACAATCCCGACGTGAAGATCGCCACCGTCAAAGTTTACGTGGGCGGAGAGCCGAGCATCGCCTTTCAGGTGCCCGGGGATTTGGTAAAGAGTGCCGGGTTTGTATTATACGCCGGGTTTGAAGCAAAAGCGTGGTCTCTGGTGATCGGGCCGCTCCGGTATGTTTTTCTGGATTACGGCTACTCGGCCTCGCCGGATGCCGCCGCGAGGCGGCTGTCGGCCACGGCGCTGCAGGACATCGGGACTGGTTACCGGATCGAAGGTGCGGAAAACGGGGCCGCCGGGTGGAAACCTGAAAACCGCTCGTATCGAAATGGTGGAGCAGAGCAATTCGTTGCAGGCAGCAGCGACGCGGCCCGCAGGCTGCCCACCGCCCAGACCAACCCCGCATCGAGCCTCTTCAGCAGGATGGGCAATGCGCCCTCTCCGGGAGCAGTTTTTACTCCGCCGGCTAGCGGTCCCGCGAGGCGCATCGCCAGCGATCCCGCGCTGCCGGCCCAAGTCAGTTTGCCTCTGATCTCCAATGCATATCCCGATGCGAAGCCGGCGCTGGGATCCCGAGGCTCGGATCTCATGCTGCTCTACGTTCGCGACACCGGGGCTCAGAATGCCGTCCAGTTCACAGAGATCGCTTTCACCCGGTTTGACGGCACGAACTGGAGCGAGCCGGCGGCAGTGGCCGCAGACCCGCGCGGGCAGTTTGAACCCAAACTCGCGTTTGACGGAAATGGCAATGCGGTAGCGGTATGGACGCAAATCAAAGATGCGTCGTTCTCCGGCACGGACATCGTCGCGATGTCCGCCCAGATGGAAATCATGACGTCCACCTGGAGCGCGGCGAGCCAAACATGGTCCCCGGCAACAGCCCTCACGAACAACGCTTTCCTCGACCACAGCCCGCAGATCGCCGGACCTCTCACCAATGGCGACCTGCTTCTCACCTGGGTCCAAAACCCGGCCAACCAGATGATGGGCAGCGGCAGTGCCGGCGCTCCGGAAAACGACCGGGTGATGACGATGCGATGGAACTCCGCTACGGCCACATGGGGGGCCACGTCGACGCTGGTTGATAATCTCTCTGCCGACCTATCGCATGGGTTTGCGGCCGCAGCGAACAAGGCAGTTTATGTATGGAGCCAGGATGAGGACGGTGACCTCAACGACTTTTCCGACACGGAGCTCTACTACCGTATTTGGAGCGAAACGGCAGGGACCTGGGGAACAGCAACCCGCTACACCAACAATGCCGTGAGCGACCGCAACGCAAGTGTTGTGGTGGGTTCCCCCGGCTTCGTGTATGTGGTGTGGCAGCATGGAAACGACTTGGTGATGGGTCGCAATCTGACCGGAGTTCCCAGTATGGTCCGGGCCGACTCGACAGGGATGGGGTTCGCTGACTTCTCCGTCGCCCTCGGTCCCTATGCCAATGTGATAGTGCTTTGGGAGGAAATGGCATCAGCGGGATCGGATGCGCACTACCGAGTCTTTGACCCCATGTCGAACACATGGGGATTGGACACTCTGCTCTCGTCCGACCCTGATCTCGAGCACTCATTTGCGACGGTCTGGGATGCGATGGGTAACCTCGTGTTGGCTTACAACAACGTCGAGATGGTTAAACAGACAGTCAGTGTCCCGATTGAGGGCGGGGGAACCATTGATGTCCCAGGCGTGCCACTGCCTGGACAGGCGGAGTTGTCCGTCGCCCGGCGGGCACTGGTCAAGGACTTGAGCCTTGCAGCCAACTCTTTGACGGCCGCGGGAACAACGTTCCAAGCGGGGGACACGGTGACACTCACCGCAAAAGTCACCAACGCGGGCAACGTGGCGGTGCAAAATGTTCAGGTGAGTTTCTACGACGGCGATCCACAAAATGGCGGGAGCCTCATCCAGAGTGTGACTCTGCCGGGCTGGCTGAAAGCGGCAGATGCCCAGGAGGCCACAACGATATGGACTATTCCTTCGCCATCGACGGAGCACACAATTTATGCCGTGGCGGATCCCGGCGCACAGGTGACGGAATCTGACGAAACCAACAACTCGTGCTCGCTCGCGATTAACGGCGTGGATCTCGATCTCGAGTGCATTTCCAACTCCGCTGCGTCAGATGGTTCGGTGCATGTCGTCGCGCGGGTGAAAAACATCGGTGCGCCCGCATCACCTGTCACCACCCTGAAGCTGTGGCCGAACAGCAATCCGGGCATCGTGCCGCTGGCCATCAAGGAAATCGGCCTGCTCAATCCTGGTGATTCCCTGGAGCTTGTGCTGGATTTGCCCGCCGGATCACAATCCGAAGGTGATGCCTCCTACCGCCTGGCAGTGGACGAGGAAAACCTGACCGGTGATATCGATACGATGAACAACGAGGTGCTGTTCTCGATCAATCTGTTCGTCTCCACCGCCAACGACGGAATTCCCGATTCGTGGAAGCGCCAATACGGCTTCAGCACCAGCGATCCCTCCGTGACAAACGCCGATTCCGATGGAGACGGGTTCACGAATTATCAGGAATATCTGTGCGGAACGAACCCCAACCATTCCTGGTCCAAACTGGAAATCGGCGACATGAACGTGACGATGCAGCCGGACGGAAAATCCGCGCAGTTCACGGTTTCCTGGGTCCCGATCGCAGACCGGTTCTACACCGTCGAGCGTTCCTTCGATCTGAAAACATGGACGTCCGTCGCCACCCGGATGCCAGCGACACCGCCTCTGAATTCCTGCACGGATAGCGTGACATTCCCGTCCGGCGGCAAAAAGTGCTTCTACCGCGTGCGGCTGGAATAATCGTGCGGCAATACCGGAACATGAACACCCCATTACGGGCTTTTTTGCTTCCACTCACATGCCTTGAAATCTTTGTCTCAGTTGTTCCCTCCAAGGCGATCGTCGTTAACAGCACCTACACGCTCACGGAATCCGCCGCGCTGGCATCCGACTTGACAGACTACCCCGCATTCGCTGCCACCGGCGTTGTGCAGATCCAGGAGGGGGAATCCAGCTACCTTGGCACCGGTGCACTGGTCGCTCCCGATTGGGTTTTAACGGCGGCCCACAACTGGGATGCCGGTGCCGTCACCACGCTGAGCTTCCGCATCGGCGGAAGCACTTACGCCGCACAGCCCGGTCAATGGATTCAGCACCCCCAGTGGATATCAAATCCCAACGTGAGCCTCACCCAAGGCGCGGACATCGCCCTTTTTCACCTCGACCATCCCGTGTCAGACGTGATACCGGCTTCGATCTACTCCGGAAATCTCGAACTCGGTACCGGAGTGATCGTGGTTGGGGCTGGTCTGGCGGGCACCAGCGCCACCGGGCCTCGCCCGAACGCCACCTCCACCCTCTACGCCATCCGCAATACAGTCGACCGCGTTATCACGGAATCACCGGGAAATGGGGGGCTCCTCGCCTGCGATTTCGACGATGGCACCGGGACGCGCAATTCGCTGGCTGGCGCTTCGGTTTACGACACGTTGGGGCACAGCACGACAACGGTTGCCGGAGGAGATATCTCGTTCCTGTCGAGCAGCGCGTTCGTGATGACACTGGAGGGTACAACCGCCGCTGGCGACAGCGGGGGACCGGCGTTCGCCGACTTCGGCAGCGGGCTCGAACTTATCGGCGTGGTGAGCTGGGGAGTGAACCCCACCGGCAGCCTCTACGGCAGCGGCTTGGGCGATATCACCTACTTCACTCGCGTGTCGGCTTTCAACGATTGGGTTGCCGCGACAATCCCGGAGCCTGGCGTGCTGGCTTTGGTTTTAACGGCGTGTTTTGGAATCCTTCTCCTGAAAAGGTCTACCTCCACTTGATTCTGAGAGAAGTGTGCTCAAATTGTTGAAGTGAACATGGAAGCCCTACGGGAGTTGCTGCTGAGTTTTTCCGCCGTAACCGAGGAGCAGCCATTCGGCCCCGAAGTTGTCGTCTATAAAGTCATGGGAAAAATGTTTGCACTGGTCGATTACGACTCCGTGCCGCAGACCATGAACTTAAAATGCGATCCGGATCGTGCGCTCGATCTCCGGGATATCCATGAGGCAATCCTACCTGGATACCACATGAACAAACGCCACTGGAACACGTTGATTTTGGACGGCACGCTTCGCCGCCCGCTGATCATCGATCTGGTCCGGCACTCATATGATCTTGTCGTTGCAGGGCTGCCATTACGCCTCAGAATGCCGTCTCCGGATTCTCGAAAAGCAGATGTATAGTGGTGACAATTGGCGGGGATTGTCGATGCTTCAACGCTTGGACAAATCGATATCATTCACCCTGGACCGGCCGGTTTCACTGGCTGAATTCCGCGATGTGCTCATCCGCTCGACTCTTTCCGAACGGCGTCCGATTGAGAATGAGGGGTGTTTGCGCGGCATGCTCGCGCACGCGGATATTCTGGCAACATGCTGGCTTGAGGAGCGCCTCATAGGGATCGCGAGATCGGTTACGGATTTTCACTTCTGCTGCTATCTCTCCGACCTTGCGGTGGACCGGAAATTCCAGCATCAGGGATTGGGGTCCAGGCTCATCTCGCTTACGCAGAGCCGCCTTCAGCCCGACTGCAAACTCATCCTGCTCGCCGCTCCCGATGCCGTCGGCTTCTACAAGCATATCGGATTCGATCAACACCCATCCGCGTGGTTGCTGCCCAGAGACCGATCCGTTGTGAACTGACCCTCTTCAGTTCAGGACTTCGCAAAACCCGGTTTGCCAGAGGATCATGAAAGAAATCGAAGGAAGGCAATTGAAGCACCAGGTGGGATTCTGGGTCTGCGCGACGCTGGTATTTTCGAGCATGGTGGGAACCGGGGTCTTCACGAGCCTCGGTTTTCAGATCGGCTCCCTGCCGTCTCCTTTTGTTATTCTCATCCTTTGGGGTTTGGGGGGTGCCGTTGCGCTCTGCGGAGCGCTGAGCTATGCGGAGCTTGCAGCCGCACTCCCCAGGTCCGGCGGAGAGTATCACTTTCTCTCCAGAATTTTTCATCCCGCACTGGGCCTGATGGCCGGCATCGTTTCCGTATTCGTCGGGTTTGCGGCGCCGATTGCGCTCGGGGCGATGGCCTTTGGAAAATACGTGGCCTCGGCGTTCCCCGGCATGCCTCCGCTGTTGTCTTCCTTTGGTGTGGTTCTCTGCCTCGCGCTGATTCACGGCCTGACATTGAAGGTGAGCGGAAGCTTCCAGGTCGTGGCAACGGCACTCAAAGCCGGGCTGATCCTGTTCTTCATCATCGCAGGGATACTTCTGGCTCCCGTTACCGATTTTTCTCCAAAGTCCGGAGACATCGGTTTGATCCTGAGCCCGTCATTTGCGATCTCGTTGATGTTCGTGATGTATTCCTACTCCGGATGGAATTCCGCCGTCTATATCGCTGGTGAAGTCCGGTCGCCGGCAAAGACAATCCCCAGAGCACTCATGTTCGCCACTATGATAGTGACTCTGCTGTATGTGGCACTCAACGGGGTTTTCCTCGCGAGCGCACCGGCGTCCGAACTTGCCGGCAAGGTGGAGGTCGGGGAGGTCGCGGCACGGAATCTATTCGGAGAAGGTGGAGGCCGGTTGATGGCATGCCTGATCTCGGGCGGATTGGTCGCAGCGCTGAGCGCTCTCACGTGGGCAGGCCCCCGGGTCGCCCAGACGGCCGGGGAGGATTTTTCCGCGCTCTCGTGGTTTGCCCGCAAATCCCTGGGGGGTGTCCCGCGGCGGGCGATGGGTTTCCAGACGATGATTGTCCTGATCCTGTTGCTCACATCTTCTTTCGAGGCCGTGTTGATCTACGCGGAGTTCGCCTTGATTTCATGCTCATGCCTGACCGTCCTGGGAATGTTGTTACTGAGAGTCCGGGAGCCGTCGCTGCCGCGGCCTTTTCACTGTCCGTGGGTGCCGCTCGTGCCATTGATCTTCCTGGCGGTCGGGCTGTTCAGCCTTGTTTATACTTTTGTCGAGCGGCCGGTGCAGGCTCTGGCTGGAATCGCAACCTTGGCAGGGGCTGCGGGATTGTATTTCCTTGTCAGAATGCCACACGGTAAATGATGTGATGAGGACGTTTTTTCTGGTGCTGATTCTTTGTTCGAGCGCTGTCGGGCAGGAGGTGAGAAAAGCCTTGCCTGTCGAGGGGCAAAGCTCGACCTGGGATACAAGAGCGAAGTTCCTGGCCGGGATGCCGCTCGCAGGCGGGGAGCCCCTCGCAAAGTTGCAGACTCAAGCCGGATATCAGGCGCATGCCACGGAATTTGAAAAAATGTGGGCCCGGTATAACGAGCACCGCTTCTCCAGGATGCGGACATGGTCGACCGCCGAACTCGCTCCGAGGATTTCCATGGGGGCTCCGGTGTATTATTTCTTCGGCGGTCCGGACGCCATCTCGCCGCTGGCGTTCTTTCCAGATGCGCCGGATTACATCCTTGGAGGGCTCGAACCGATCGGCTGGGCCCCCGACCCGGCAGGACTGGCTCCCGCTGTATTGGAAGCCGCTCTTCAGAATTTGCGCCTTTCCACCAATGAGATCCTTTCATTTGGTTTTTTCATCACCAAGGACATGAAGTCAGAACTCGCAGCCGGCGAGTTCAAAGGCGTTACGCCGATCCTCCTCGCATTTCTGGCGATGAGCGGCAGCGAGGTCATCGATGTGACATACTTTGGAGTGAGGGAGGACGGCCGCACAGGCGAATACGGATCCAAGCCGCGTGAAACAAAGGGTGAGCTGCCCGGAGTAACGATCACGTTCCGCAAGGACGCCCTCTCCACCCCGCAGAAACTTCACTATGTCCAGGCCAATGTTGCTGATGGAGCCCTTCATGGGAGCGGGGGCATATTGCGTTGGGCGGAACAGTTCGGCTCTGGAAATGTTTATTTCAAAGCGGCCTCGTATCTGCTGCACGAGTCGTCTTTTTCCAAGGTCCGCGGATTTCTGCTGGGCCGCGCCCAGTCTGTGCTGCAGGACGATTCCGGAATGCCCTTTTCGTTTTTTCAGAATGGGGAATGGAGGATCTGGTTCTTTGGCAGATACAGCGGGACGCTCGACATATTCAAACAATACCACCAGCCGGTCTTGATTGATGCCTTCCGGGTCAGCGGCGCTTCCCTGCCGTTTGGAACCGGTTACAAATGGAGGCTGGGGGAGTCCAATCTCCTTCTTGCCGTCAAACAGGCACCACCAAAGGCGGAACCGGTTACCCCTGCTTCGCCAAACTGAAGAGCGCCTTCAGGAATAACGGGTCTTTGAATCCGGACGGGCGGCCCAGCCGCACAACGACCGTTCCGAGCGATGGGATGACATACACTCTCTGGCCGCCGGAGCCCGCCATGCAGATGAGATCCCGGGGGGCTGCATTCGAGAGGCTCATTCGACTCCAGCTATTACGGCCCGGGCGGGTTGCCAGAGCAGCCTCGATATCGCGTTCCGTGGAATTCTTTCCGGGGTTGTTCAGCCAGAATCCAAGCCCATATGCCGGATTCGCTGCTGATCCAATGAATGCCGGTTTGACTTTGTTCCCATGGGAAAGCTGAGAGGATCCAGCCGCGCTGTTCAACAGATAGCGTCCAATTTTCAGCAGGTCCTCAGGGGTCAGCACTGCCCCTGCGGATAAATAGATCCGGTTCCCAAGGTCTGTGCGCCACCCGGCCGGATGAACGTCCAGCCGGTTTAGAAATTTGGTCAGCACCAGACGGGCCCGGTCCGACCGGCTGTTGCCCGGACTGATGACACTCCCGATCATCTCATAGTGCGAAGGCCCATAGGCAAAAGTTTCTCCGGGCGGCCTCTCCTGCGGAAGAGCAGCTGCCGCCCTGCGCACATCCGGAACCTTCTTTTTGTAAAGATTCTCATACCCGGTTGCTATCCCGGAAGTCTGCGAGAGGAGATGCCTCAACGTTACGGGTTCGCTTCCCGGACGCACAACCTGATCGAGCGCAAGGCCGTGAAGATTGAGGCAGGCAAGCGCAGTCAGACTCTTCGTGATGCTGAAAACCGGCATCGGGGTCCGCAAATGGCACCCGGTCCGGTAGGAGGAGAACTGCGGCCGTCTCCCGGTGCTTATAATCAGCACGGTTCCGCCGTTTTTTCGGGAGTAGGCTTCCGCCGCTGCATGGTTGAGGCGAATATCTGCCCCCTCAAGTTCCAATGGCAAAACAACCGCTGCAAGGCAGGCAAGGGATGCAAAAAGCAGCCCGCGCGATTTCCGGCCGGAAGCAGGCATCAGCCCGAAATGGCTGCGCGTCCGCGATGAGGAGGCAGCCCGGCCGGCACCGGCGTCTCCTCCTCCTGCTTGAGCCTGCGGTAATAAGAAGAGGGTTTCCATACTCCCCAGCCCGTGTCCCAGGAGTGTTCGCAGGCCGCGCACCTTGCAAAGGCAGGCTGTCCCGGAATCCATGGATTTTCGCTCTC
This sequence comes from uncultured Chthoniobacter sp., assembly GCA_964600115.1. Lineage (GTDB taxonomy): Bacteria > Verrucomicrobiota > Verrucomicrobiia > Chthoniobacterales > Terrimicrobiaceae > QYQL01. The sequence continues at coordinate 58,686 of CAZRIL010000018.1, forward strand.
ACATTCCGGGCAGATGGTGACAAACACCGGCTGCCCCTGAAGGATGGCATCCGCATTCTTTTCAACTGGCACATCAATATCCCCGGCCTCAAGAGGCAGCTCAAAATTCCGCTCCCGGCTGCAACGTTCAAAGTAGCGTTTTTGACTTGCGTCGAGAAGCTTTGCCACGCCTGCGGTGCTCAGGAACCTGCGGTCCCGCCGATCATCAAGCATGTGCAGGGCCAGAAGCAACTTCATCCGGGCCTTCGTCGTCAAGCGGATATGCAGATCAGCCGCCAGGGTGGCAAACATCTCGGCAAGCTCCGGAGGCGAGGGCAGGGAGAAGTGCATCGTGGCCCGGAAGAGTTCCTCGGTTTCCGCGGAACTGCGCATGATCGGGCGGACGCTGTCCCGGGATCCGGCAAGAATCAAAACGGTATCCTCGCCGCACTCTGACAAGACGGCCCTCAAGGTTTCACGGGCCTTCGTCGCCGAGAGCCGGGAATCATGCCGATCAACTTGAACCGGGGAATGAAGAAACAAGATGCCTCCCCGTGCGGATTCGACGGCCTGGTGCACGGCGACGCCGCCGAGCAGCAGATCCTCCATGGTCGCCTCTACAACTTTGCCGTCCGAGGTGAGAATTCCGAGTGTCGCGAGGGACCTTGAGAGCAATGCGGCGGCCTGTCTGCGCCCGCTCCCTTCCTCTCCCTCGAAAATACAATGAAACTTCAGCGGCGGAACAGGCATCCCACGCTTGCGGCGCTGGATGGCCGCATGCGCCTGGTGCAAAAGGGTCTCCATGACCTGCTTGGAAGCGCTCATCCCGATCACCTGGTGAATCTCTCCGAGCACAGAAGAAAGGACATCCCCATGCGAATCGCTCGGCTGCGGGGTTTCGCTTCTTTGGGTCAGATGTCCCTGCATGGACTGGACATCCAAGCCCGCAGAGGCATCCATGCTGCAGAAATCGACGGCGGCGGCGGTTACCCTGTCCAGGGTGACGTGCGCGTAGTCTTTAGCGGTTTGATCGGCAAACACGCAGCCGTGCAGATGGAGCGGCCCCCCGCCCTGCATCATCAAGCCACCCATGACCTGTCGTTCAAATTCGCAGAAGAGCATTTCCACTTCGCCGCACTCCACAAAATGTGCAGCGAGCTGGTTTTCAATGAA
>CAZRIL010000019.1:0-24296 GCA_964600115.1 uncultured Chthoniobacter sp.
TGCTTGGTGCGCCCGGGCTGACGATCTACAATCAAAACTTTGCGGTTGTCCGCGATACGATTTCTCTCGATCTCAAGCAGGGCGTGAACGAAGTGAAGTTCGACGGGGCCACCATCCATCTGGAGCCGGACTCGGTGATCCTGCGCGATCCGGCAGGCACGCCGCTTCAGATCCTCGAGCAGAATTACCGGAACGACCCTGTGACCCAGCAATTGCTGCTCTCGCTCTTCGAGGGGAAGGAGATCGATTTCTATGTCCGCGAGGTGAACAAGCCGGACCGGATCGTGAAAGGGAAGATCATCCGCTCGGGCTACGTCCCGCATGCCGGCGAGGCGATGAACCGCTACGGGAACCAATACGCGATGAGCCAGATGAGGATGGCCAATGTTGCCGGGGCCGGACAGCCGATCATCGAAGTCGACGGGCAGATCCGCTTCAGCCTGCCCGGAGAACCGGTCTTTCCCTCGCTTGGAGACGACACGATCCTCAAACCGCAACTGGCTTGGAAGATCAACTCCGCGAAGGCGCTGAAGACGGAAGCGGAACTCGGCTACATCACCGGCGGAATGTCATGGGAGGCGAGCTACAACGTGGTCGCGCCCGAGAAGGGCGACACTCTCGACATCATCGGATGGGTGACAATGGACAATCAGAGCGGCCGCGACTTTGTTGATGCGAAAATCAAACTGATGGCAGGTGACGTGAACAAGTTTGCTTTGCCTGGTGAACGAGAAGAGAGGAAATATGACTTTGCCATGGCGGCCAAGCAGTTGGATGAATCCGGCCCGGTGGTCACCGAAAAATCCTTCGACGAATATCACCTCTACACCTTGGAACGGCCAAGCACACTGCGCGATCGCGAGACAAAGCAGGTGGAGTTCGTGAGAGCCTCCGGTGTGAAATCCGAGGTGATTTATATTTATGACGGCGTGTTTATCGATTGGAACCGCTGGCGCGGATACGACATGAGCAACCGCCGGACAAGCGAGGAGTTCGGCTCGCAGAGCCAGACGAAAGTGGCGGTGATGCGCGAGTTTATGAACACCAAAGCCAACGGGCTTGGCATTCCGCTCCCGAAAGGACGCGTCCGGTTCTATCGCAGCAACGGCGAGCAGATCGAATTTGCCGGCGAAAACCAGATCGACCACACGCCGGCTGACGAACTCGTCAAAATCAAGACCGGCGACGCATTCGATCTGGTTGGGGAACGTAAGCGTACAAATTTCAAAGTCGATTCTTCGAATCTCTGGGCGAAGGAAAGTTTCGAAATCACCCTTCGGAACCGGAAGAAAGAACCGGTCACCATCCGGGTCGTGGAGCATCTTTTCCGCTGGTCCAACTGGGAGATCACGGACAAGTCGGACGCGTTTCTGAAACTCAACTCCGATGAGATCGAGTTCCGGGTTGAACTCAAGCCCGGCGAAGAGCGTAAAATAACCTACACCGTCGTTTATTCCTGGTGATGCTGTCAGACAGAAACCTAAAATAGCTCTTAATAAATGGAATGATTTCCCGTTAACCTGTTGTAGCAACCATTCAAACCCATGCGATTCCTCCCTTGTCTCCTTCTTGCCTTATCACCGGCCATGTTGCTTGGTGCGCCCGGGCTGACGATCTACAATCAAAACTTTGCGGTTGTCCGCGATACGATTTCTCTCGATCTCAAGCAGGGCGTGAACGAAGTGAAGTTCGACGGGGCCACCATCCATCTGGAGCCGGACTCGGTGATCCTGCGCGATCCGGCAGGCACGCCGCTTCAGATCCTCGAGCAGAATTACCGGAACGACCCTGTGACCCAGCAATTGCTGCTCTCGCTCTTCGAGGGGAAGGAGATCGATTTCTATGTCCGCGAGGTGAACAAGCCGGACCGGATCGTGAAAGGGAAGATCATCCGCTCGGGCTACGTCCCGCATGCCGGCGAGGCGATGAACCGCTACGGGAACCAATACGCGATGAGCCAGATGAGGATGGCCAATGTTGCCGGGGCCGGACAGCCGATCATCGAAGTCGACGGGCAGATCCGCTTCAGCCTGCCCGGAGAACCGGTCTTTCCCTCGCTTGGAGACGACACGATCCTCAAACCGCAACTGGCTTGGAAGATCAACTCCGCGAAGGCGCTGAAAACCGAAGCGGAACTCGGCTACATCACGGGCGGGATGTCATGGGAAGCCAGCTACAACGTGGTCGCGCCCGAGAAAGGCGACACTCTCGACATCATCGGATGGGTGACGATGGACAACCAGAGTGGCCGCGACTTCATTGATGCGAAAATCAAACTGATGGCCGGAGACGTAAACAAGCTTGCCCCACCGGGAATGGACGGGCGGGCAATGGCAAGAGGATCAATGGCAATGGCCGCTCCGGCGAGCGGGCTGCCGGTCACTGAAAAATCCTTCGACGAGTATCACCTATACTCATTGGAGCGCCCTAGCACACTCCACGACCGTGAGACAAAACAGGTTGAGTTTATCAGGGCTTCCGGTGTGAAGTCCGAGGTGATCTATGTCTATGACGGCATGTTCATCGATTGGAACCGCTGGCGTGGATATGACATGAGCAACCGCCGGACGAGCGAGGAATTCGGCTCGCAGAGCCAGACGAAAGTGGCCGTGCTGCGCGAGTTCAAAAACACAAAAGCCAACGGGCTCGGCATTCCCCTCCCGAAGGGCCGCGTCCGGTTCTACCGGAGCAACGGCGAGCAGATCGAATTCACCGGCGAAAACGAGATCGACCATACCCCGGCTGATGAACTGGTGAAAATCAACACCGGCGATGCATTCGACCTCGTCGGCGAACGCAAGCGCACGAATTTCAAGGTCGACACCTCAAACAGATGGGCGGATGAGACATTCGAGATCACGCTGCGGAACCGGAAAAAGGATCCGGTGAACATTCGGGTTGTCGAGCACCTCTACCGCTGGACGAATTGGGAGATCCGGGAGAAATCCGATGAGTTCATCAAGATCAAGTCCGACGAAATCCAGTTCCGGATCGATGTAAAACCGGGAGAGGAACGAAAGGTGACGTATACTGTCCACTACTCGTGGTGAAGGGCTGAACATGTGGCACCCGGCACCCATCCGGGGACCGGCGCCTCAAAAGTATGACGTTCTTTTGTGAGCGGGTGCCTGAACGAGATTTTCCACGAATGCAGGCAGAGCGGGGGTTGCGAGGGCGTGAGCGTCATGGATGAGCCGAGTTCCCGATTGGCCAGGTAGGCCGGGTCTCCGCATACCGGCATGCCGAGCTGCCAGAGGTGGATCCGGATCTGGTTTGTGCGGCCGGTTCGCGGCCGTGCTTCGAGAAACGTCGTGCCGTCGGTGAGGCGCTTGATGACCCGGAAATCGGTGAGGGCATCCAGCCCCGCCTCCTCGTCGACCTGCCGCGAGCCGATTTTTCCAGGATCCGCACTGATGGAGGCATTGCAGGAAAAGGCATCAGATGCGGGGCAACCCTGCACCCGGACGAGGTAGATTTTTTCGGTGCTCCCATCAGAGAGTTGCGGATGAAGGATTTTTGCAATGTGGCGGGTCCGGGTCCACACAACCACCCCCGTCGTGTTGGCATCGAGCCGGTGCGCGGGCCGTGGCCGCTGCGGAGCATAGGCGTGGGAGAGAAAGTATTGGAGCGTGTTTTTGTTGAAGCGTCCGCTCGGATGCATGGGGAGGGGAGCCGGTTTGTCGACGACAACGATGGCCTCGTCCTCGTATAAAATCCGGATGTCCGCATTGACGTCCGGCTCGACGATTCCGGGCATGTGAAAATCATATTTCTCCCCCGCGCGCACAATCCGGCCGCCGCTGGCAGGGGTGCCGTCGGACCGTGTGAAACGTCCGGCTCCGCAAAGATCCGACCATTCGTCCGCAGGGTGATGGGGAAAGACCCTGCAGAGAAAATCCAAGAGGGTATGTCCGTCGCAGGAGGCCGGGACCAGCACCGGCCGGTAGTTGTCGTAAGGCACGCTTCCCGGGCACGGATCGGCAATCGCCTGCATGGCTGCCTCGCGTCTGGCGATGGATCCGAGCATTTTTTCCGCAGTCGATTGAAAACAATACGGGCAGGACTCTCCTGCGACATACCTTGCATCCTTTTGCTCCTGAGGCGTGAGCGGCGACTGACAGACGTAGCATTGGGTGGAGTCGGTTTCGCGGAGGGCCGGATCAACTCCGACCCGCTGGTCAAAGACAAAACATTCCCCGCGGTAATGGGATCCGCCACACTCCTCGAAATACTTCAAAATTCCGCCGTCGAGCTGGAGTATGTTGCGGAAGCCCGCCTTCTCCATAAACGGGCCCGCCTTCTCGCACCGGATCCCGCCGGTGCAGAACATCACGATCGGATCGTCCTTCATCTTCTCCGGCAACTTGCGGACCGCCTCGGGAAAATGGCGGAAATGCCCGATGTTCAGATCGATCGCCCCCTTGAAGGTGCCGAGTTTCACCTCGTAGTCATTGCGGGTATCGAGAAGCGTCACCGGGCGCCCTTCATCCAGCCATTGTTTGAGCGTTGCGGCAGGCAGCTTCGGCGAGGTCGCCCGACCCGGTTCGATGCCATCCACGCCGAATGCGATGATCTCCTTTTTAATCCGGACGAGCATGCGGGTGAATGGCTGGGTTTCGCTCTCGCTGAATTTCGGTTGAAGATCGCTGAGGCCGGGGACGCTGCGGATTTCCGCCACAAGCTGGTCGATTCCCTCGCGGGATCCCGCCACAAACAGGTTGATGCCCTCGCTGCTCAGAAGGATCGTGCCCTTCAAATTACGCTCACTGCAAAACCGCAGGAGCCGCTCCCGAAAGGGTTTCAAGTCCTCCAGCGGCGCAAATCGATAGCATGAGATATTGGTGACAACCGGCATCGCGGGGACAATGTCGGAAGATCCAGCCCGCCCGCAAGCGGCATCTTGCCGCAGGGCGGTTACGATTTTTATTCAATTTCGCGCTTCCAGGGAGGAAAAGAGGGGATGCGTCCATCTCTTTTGTTCTGCTTGTTCCTCACATTCCTGCTTCCGGCCTTCGGCGGACTCACCTGGGATACAACCTACCGGGAAATCAAAGTCCCTTCCGGGCAGAAGGAAGTGCTCACGGATTATGTGTTCAAGAATTCGACCTCCGCCGGGATAGAGATTTCGTCCATGCAGACGTCCTGCGGGTGCACGGCGGCCAAAATTGACAAGAAGCAGATCGCGCCCGGCGAATCGGCCGCAGTTCATGTCCGCTTTGACGTCGGCAATCGCAAGGGAGAACAGGTCAAGTCGGTTGTCGTGAAAACCTCCGATCAGGCCAAGCAGACTTTGATTCTCCGGGCGCTGATCCAGGATCCGGTGGCATTCAGCCAGAAGGAATTTGTTTGGAGGTCCGGCACCCCGGGAGTCGAGCGGGATTCGATGGTTGAGGTTGGTGCCGGTGCCCAGATCCTCGGAGCCGAGTCGCTGAACGATCAATTCGATGTGAGGGTTGACGAGATGGAAAAGGGAAGCCGATACCGGATTGTGGTCACCCCCCGCTCGACAGCAATACCGGTGGCCAGCGCTGTGAAAGTTCTGATAGCCGATCCCAAGAAGCGTTCCGTCCTTTTGCAGGCGAGGGTTGAAAATTGAGCATGATCCGTTTTGCAAAGGAATCCGGATTGGTTCTCGCCGGCCTTGCTGCGGCATCGATTCTCGGTCTCCTGACCAATCAACTGCGGAAGCAGCCATTACCAATGGGCTATGAGAGTCCACAGGGGCGGATGATCAGGGCTGTATCGGGCGACCGGGCAGGTGCCGTATCCGAGCCGGAAACGATAGATTTCAAGTCCGCTTTTGAATCCTGGAAAGGAGCGGCTGCCCTCTTTGTCGATGCGCGAGGTAGTGATTACTTTGCGGAAGGGCACATACCACGTTCGGTCAATGTGCCGCGCGATTCCATTGTCCAGGGTGTAACAATGGAGGGGTTGGCCGACAAATCGCGTCCCGTCATCGTCTATTGCTCCGGGGAAGATTGTACCGACAGCCGGCTTGTTGCTCAGGCATTGCATTCTTTGGGATACACAAAGGTCTCCGTTTATTCCGGCGGCTGGGAAGAATGGGGGGCGTCTGGATCGCCCGTCGAAAAATGATCCTCCGGATTATTGTCTCCCTGGTTTTCCTTGCAGCCGGCTTTCTGAAGATGCTCGATCCGCTGGCATTTGCCGACGGGATATCCGGCTTTCAGATTCTTCCCGATTGGATGATCAACCCGCTGGCGTTGATCGTTCCCTTCTTTGAGATCCTCACCGGCATCGGGCTGCTCAGCAGGCGCTTCCTGGGATCTGCCGCCTTGGCGGCGGGCGGGCTCTCTGCTTGCTTCGTGGTCTTTTATCTTTCGGCGCTGGCGCGGGGAATCGAGGTCACGTGCGCTTGCTTCGGCAAATGGGAAGTCCTTCAAGTTCCGACATGGCTCGGATCCATTCGGGCCATTCTGCTGCTTGCCGCCTGCGCCTGGATATATGCAGCCAGCAGAAAAAAGTGCGGTGCCAGGGATACGCCGTGATCCCAAGCGGTAGTTGATTGATTTTGGTTCAGGGCAACAATCCAAGGCCCCCGGATTTCGAGAGTCGGCAGGCCTTGACATGCTCGAGCCCTGCCGCGTCTTTCCAACTCAACCGGTATTTTCCCGGAAACCCGCGGAATTTCACCGTCCCGTTCGCGTCAGCCTGGACGGAAAGACGCGTCTTCCATTCGTTGTGAATCAGATCATTCAGTGCGAAATAGGAAGGTTTGGGTTGCATATCGCGTGTGAAAATACCTGACACCGACGGTTCTCCCGGCGCGCCGCAGTCGTCAACCACGTTCCACCATGTGATGCCCATGAGCGGTTCCAGACTGAACCAGAGCCGGTAGAGATTGCGGGCTATTATCGCCTGGATCAACCCGCCGCGCCTGTCAGTGCCGGGCGAGGTGATTGTGATTTCGCTGAGGTGAATCGGGGATCCTCCGCGGCCAAGCAACTCCATCGTCTTCCGGACGGACGCCGGGGATTGCACATCATTTTTCCCGTCGGCCATATCGAGGCAGATCTGCGGATCGAAGAGATGCATCTGGGCGCCGACGATATCAATTTTGCAGGCCCGCCTTTTGAGATCCTTGATCTCGGCCAGATAGTCTTCGCCCAGGTTATAGTCGTTGATATTCAGCTGAACGTGTTCGGGGAACATCGCCTCGGCAATCTTGAAGGCCCGGAAAGGATAATCTCCAGGCATCAGGCCATACCAGCTCTTGCAGAGGCCGGCGCCGGGAGTCAGATTGCCTTTCGCGAAATCCGTCGCGCTTTCGTTGACGATATCCCAGCTGTGGAAGCGATCCTTGTAGCGAAGCGCAATCTCAAAAATCCGCTTCGCCATGAGCGTATGACTCTCGGTTGTGAACCCGGGGATGAGGGCTTCTATTTGGGCGGGCGTCAGAGCGTCGAAGCTTGCTATGCGAGGCGCCTCGCAGGGGTTGTCAGATTTTAAGGCCCCGTTCCGGTAGACAGCAGGCATTTTTTCCAGGAGCCAATCGGGTATGTGCCAGCGGTAATTTCCCCAGACAAGTGTGTGACCGTGAAGGCGGATGCCTTTGCTCTCGCAAAATTCGACCAGCGGGTCTGTCGCGGGGCGCCGCCAGTGAGGTTCCTCCTTGGGATTCTTTACCGAATTCCAGAATGCAGTCGTGTCACGGTATTCGGCCTCAAAGCGGGGTTTGCCCTCTTCCAGTTCGAACTTGCGCCAGTAAAACGGGATGGTGGCGGAGTTGAACAGCGTCCCGTACAGCTCCTTATAGCGGGCATTCAGCTCATCGCTGCCCAGCTGGTCAAAGTTGAAAATATGGGCGCCGAATATGAAGTCATGGGAAATTTGCTCCACGCAGACCGATGTTCCTGGCGGGAGGTTTTCAATCGCCAGCTCCGCGTCAGCCATTCGATGGACTGCTATGTCGCGATCGATCCGGGCCTGCTCTTCCTCGTTCCAGAGCGCAAGATAGGCGTTGCTCATCACATCGCCCGGCTTCTCTTTGATGATTTCAAGGACTTGTCTGGCGGTTGATTGGGATTCAGTCATCGGGGATAGAGGTTTGAGTTTCTAAATACCTCCGACGATGGGATACCAGTCCGGCCGTTTCGGATCCTGGTGGAAGCGGGCGTAGTAGTCGCCCTTCTCTTCGAAATAGCGTTCGTATTTCGCCATTTTTTCCTCGTCGAGTTCGACGCCAAGCCCCGGGCCTGTTGGGACGCGGATGCCGCCGTCTTCGTATTTCATCAGACCGCCGGCGATGATGTCGTCCGTGAGGTAATGATAATGCGCGTCTCCGGCGAAGGTCATCTCGGGAATGGTGGAAGCGGTGTGGAGCATGGCCGCCAGTTCGATGCCGAACTCCGCGCCGCTGTGCATTGCCACACCTAGATTGAAAGCGCGGCAGATGGCGGCGAGATCTTTCACACCCCTGGGGCCTTCCCAGTAGTGGATGTCTGTGAGCACAATGTCCACCGATCCAAGCCGGATCGCCGGGGCCAGGTCGTCAAAGCGTGCCGGATACATGTTCGTCGCGATGGGGATGCGAATCTGCTTCCGCACCTCGGCATTGCCGTTGAGCCCCCAGGACGGGTCTTCGAAATACTCGATGTTCAACGGCTCCAGCCGTCGACCGACGCGGACGGCCGTGGGGACAGACCAGACCCCGTTGGGATCGATGCGCAGGCCGAAACTCCCGCCCAACCGCTCCCTGCAGAGTTCCAGCACCCGCGCTTCCTCGTCGGCTTCCATCACGCCGGCCTTCAGCTTCATGGAGTTCACCCCCAGGGTCTCATGGAGTTCCTGGCACCAGTCGGCCATGTCCTCCGCGCATGTGTCATCGCCACCACAGGGACGGTCGTAGCGCCAAAAAAGATAGGCGATCATCGGAATGCGGTCGCGGACAGATCCTCCGAGGAGATCGCTGAGCGAACGCCCTGTCGCCTTTCCCTGGATGTCAAGGCAGGCCATTTCTATCGCCGCGTAAAGGCGCGCATTCGACATGTAGTAAATGCTGCGCAGCACCTTGAGCTTGATGGTTTCCAAATGGAACGGATCGAGACCGACGATGCGCGGCTTGAGCTTGAGAAGGGCCCCCCGCTGGTCACCGCCGCCCACTTCGCCAAGACCAACAATGCCTTCGTCGGTGATGAGTTCGAGGATAGTGCGCAGGAAGTAACCGGGATGAACGCCGGTGTTATGCCTCAATTGGCATGTGAGAGGTATCGCCACCGTGCGGACCTTGAGATCGATGATTTTCATAGAATAAGTTCTGTCATTTAGTAGCCGGTAGCCGTTCTTCTGCCCGTTTCCGGGCCCTGCGTTTGACGGGTGGGGTGCCGGATTTGCCATTGGGAACAATGAATGTTTTGATCTCGAAAGGGCGGCATCCCTCCACGGGTTTGCGTTGTTCCTCGAGGATGTTGGTTTCCACTGCGGCGTTCCCGTTGATAACGGGGGCTGGGCAGATGGTTTCCCTTCCCGTGGTTTCGAATCCCCGGATCACTATGGCGTCGCTCTCCTCCGCCTTTTTGACCGCTGTTACCACGATGGATGTGTTGGTGAAGTCGAATAAGCCGCCGCTTGCCGGCAGAGTGGGGTTGCCATTCGTGCCGCACACCGCGCTGCCAAGCATGGGGCGGTTCAATTCCCACCCGCATCGATAGGATGCGCTGTCGGCCAGGGATTCTGCGCGGGGCCGGATGATATAGCGGAAGGTGTAGGTGGCTTCCGGGGGACGATGAAAGTTTTCCAGCGAGCCGTCCGGATTGCGTTTGACGGCAAAGCAATATCCGTTTCCGCGGATCATGTAGGAGCGCAGCTCCGCTCCGCCGAATTCCCACATCCGGTGGTCGCAGCCGATGGTGATGCCAGATGAATCGTTGCCGATATCCACCCAATGGCGGCAAAGACGGAGCTTGTCCCGGTATTCCGGCGCTATCTCGTCCCCGAGTTTGCCGAGCGTGCCGGACATTCTATTGGGAAAGGTGACCTGGCCATATGGAACTCCGTAACGGATCTCGCTGCCGGCGCCGGCGTAGGGGAACACCTGCTGCATGCGCACCCAGCGGGGCCCCTTCCAGTCGATCTCATTGTCGACATGGATCTCCGCAGTGTCCGGGAACAGGGTCAGCATCTGGCGGAATACCATGCCGCACAGCGACCCCGTGATGCGGACCCGGCACCATATGGCATGATTGTCGATCATTTCGATGGCATCGATCATGGCGGGGAATTCCCGGCCGGAAGCGGTCATATCCGAGATATAGTTTCCGCGGCGTTCCTCCACGCCGCTGAGCCGCATCCTGTCCACCAATGAACTGCCGGTCTGCCTGTCCTGGACGGCGACGTCGCCGGTAACCCTGTCCACGGTGACTTTGAAAAAGCGGTTTTCAAAACTGTCGCTGCCGATATTGCGCCGGGGACCGGTCTGCACAGCGCTCTCGCTGGTGTGGCGGGAGATGACAGTCGGGTCCTCCTCCACAGCCCTGTCCAATTCCACCTCGCAGGTCTTGCTGGCGTGCAGCGGATTTTCTCCTGCTGTGAGGTAAAAGGTTTTGTATCCGCAGGCGGGAACTTCCGCCACCGGCAGAGCGATATCCATGGATATGGACAATCCCTCCTGGCGGACCAATGGAACGTAGGGAATGGTTGTGCCGTTCTCATCGACGATTTTCAGGCCACCATGGAATTGATTGATTTCGCTGGTGCGCGGCGTGCCGAAAACCGCCGCACGGGTGCAAACAACCCCCGTCCGCCGCCAGGACATGGAATTGAACACCACCACCGGAAACATCCCGGGCATCGGCACGGGCACCTGAGCGGCCAGGCGCCATGCCATGCGGTCCGAAACACGTTCGGCAGAGTATCGACTGTATTTTTTCAGTTGCAGCTTGTCGCGATCCGCCGTGTCTCCACCCTGGGAATTCTGGTTGTGATCCATGCCGTCCAGGAGCGCGATCCACGCATCCCGCAGTTCCGTCCTGGGGTAATCCTCCCATCCGCGCAAAAGGCAGAAGGAGGAGAGAAACTCCGCCATTTGCAGGGCGTTTTCACAAGGCAGGTCTTCCGGCCAGATATCCGGCCAGGAACTCTCGATGTTGGGCCAGGACGAAGGCAGTTCGCCCTTCAGCGTGGGGAGATCCTCCAGGCTGGAAACCTTTAAAAAGTAACGGTCGAGCGTCGAAAATTCCAGTTTGGGTTCCTTCTCCCCGTTCCAGCGGCGGACGTTGAAAATGATGTTCTCATCCGGGCAATAGAGATCGCAGCCCCAGTGGACCAGGAAGGGATGGCTGATTGAGGCGATGGAGTTTTCGAGGAGCGCACCCGTTTTGCCCGAAGCCATGCTGCTGTAGTCCTTGTGCCAGTCCGTGGCGACGGCAAACGTGGCGTAGCCCAGTGGGGCGAAGAAGGACATGACCTTGGTGCCGTCGAGACCTTCCCAATGGAAGAGAGGCGTCTCCGCCGGCCCTCCCCGCGACATGATGACGTTCTTTATACCGGAGAGCGAGGCGATCTGGGGATACTGCGGGGTGTATCCCGGCAGGTCGCCGAAATGCGCCGTTTGCGGGTCGCAACCGAAGTGTTCCCGGATCCAGCGTTTGGCCAGGAGTGCGTTGCGGGCCAGGGTTTCACCACCCGGCAGATTCTGGTAGATTCCGCTCCAAAGCGGAGCCAGTTCCAAGCGCCCGGAATCCGCCAGTTTCCTGATGCGTTCCTTTTCCGCCGGATAGCAGGAAACATAGTGTTCGAGAAAATTCACCGTCTCGATGAGGAAAGTGAAGTCCTCATGCTTTTCCAGCAGGTGGAGGGCCTGCGCGATGATGTCATTGCCCCGCGAAAGGCATTCTGCCCGAGTGCCGGTCCAGAAAAGATCCAGATGCGAAAATGGCACCACATGGATGGGGCCGGCATTTGTTGAGTATTGTTTACTCATGATGGGTGAAACAATTCATCCCGGACCGATGCGAAAAGTTCCCCGGCAAGCGCATGGGAGGAAATCCGGGGGGATGCACTAAAAGTATCCGCCCTTTTCGGTGATCTCATGGATGCTCTGTCCTTCCGCAACCCAGCCGAAGATTTTGGCTTCATTTGATTTGATTTCCTCTGCACGCAGCAACACCTGATACGCGATCGCCCTCGGCACCACGAGCACCCCGTCGATATCTCCGAGGATTACATCTCCAGGACGGATGTCCGTATCTCCGATCCGGATGGGGATCTGGTAGTGGGTGATCAGGCAGCGACCGAGGCTGCCATTCGAGATCCGGTATTTGTAGAAGACCGGAAAATCCTTTTCCAGAATCTGGTGGGTGTCCCGGATCCCCCCGTCAATGCAGGCAGCTTTGACCTTCAGGCCTTTTGCGGTGGCCGTCATAACTCCTCCCCACAAGGTGGCCTTTTCATCTTTGCTGGTGTCCCACACGACAAAGGCATCCTCGTGGAGCTTTGTGAGCATCTCTGTGCGGAACGTCATTTCCCCGCTGATCTTCACGTTCGGGGCGCTTTTCACTGTGAAGGCGAACCCCGCAACGGTGCGGTATTCGCGCAAGGCCAGGATGTGTCCCGGCAGCGCCTGCTCCAGCAGGCAGAACTCGCGCAGGACATCATTGACAGCCCCGGTGTAGAGCTGTTCGAAGCGAAGCAGGATTTCCTTTTCCGGGATCGGAAATGGTTCGCGCCTTACGCTCTCACGGGCGCCGATGAGCTTCTCAAGGTTCATCAGCCCGACTTCTTTTTTGTAGGTTTCAATGGACATAAATTTGATCAGGATATGGCCGGCAGTTTTTTGACCAATCCTTGAAAACACGTGCGGCCGGCTTTCCGCAGACAGGGAAGCCTTGGTCTCCCTGTGGATCGTTCATCCGCCACGGGCGGTCGTTCTGTTCCTCCCACTTCCACCAGCAGGAGCCTCCCCGCCAGGGTTCGTCCCAGAGTGCTATTCATAATCAAGCTCAAGAATCGTCATTAACGCCCGAACCCGCCGTCCACATAAATGTTCTGCCCTGTGATGTAGCGTCCGGCCTCCGAGCAGAGGAGCAGGGCGGCTCCGGCACAATCTTCGGGCTCCCCAAAATAGCCGGCGGGAATTGCCGCACGCACTTTCTCCGCATAGTCCGGATCGGCGAGCGCATCCGTGTTCCGATCTGTCCGGATGACTCCCGGAGCCAGGTTGTTGACGGTGATGCCTTCCGGTGCCAGCTGCTTTGCCAGGTTCGTAACCATGCTCATCTGCGCGGCTTTCGATGCGGCATAGACCAGCATTTGCGGATGTGGCAAGGCCTGTTGGACGCTGCCAATGGTCAGAATTCGGCCCCATTTCTTCCGGCGCATGTGCGGCGCGAAACTTTGCATCAACTCCATGGAGGACTGGACGTTCACACGCATCTGGAGCGAAAAGTCCGCCGGGGGGATCTCCTCCCAGGGTTTCCGGATCTGGACCGAGGCGTTGAGCACAAGAATGTCCACCCCGTCGCGCAGATTCGAAGCCAGCATGGCGCTCCCGTCCGGCATCCCGAGGTCGGCCTCCACAAATTCCGCTTTGGCGCCAAGTGCTCTCGCCTCTTCCAGTGTCGCTTCGCCCCGGGCTCCTCCGCCCGTTCCATGGATCCATATTTCCGCTCCGGCCTCCGCGAAAGCCAGTGCGATGGCCTTCCCGATCCCGCGGGTCGAGCCCGTCACAAGGGCTCTTCGGCCTGCCAGGGAAAAGGCGGGATTAATCATGAGGGCCTCCACTCGTCAGCCTGGCTGAGCAGTTTGCCGCGCAGGAGCGTGCAAGCGCTTGCAGTTGGTGGAGGCGTTTCCCGTTGAAATCTTCTTTCCATCCCACAAGCGTCAGCGCGGCGAAGACCTTGTCCTCTCCCATGAACACCGGGGCTGAAACTCCATGCACTGGAGATTGGAAATGTCCGGGATCGTAGCAGGTTCCGGATTTTCGCACGGATTTCACACGGGAGGTCACGTCTTCCGCAGTTTGGAGCCGCCACACTTCCGGTGGGCTTTTTTTCAATATTCCGGCGATCTCAGAATCCTCAAGCCCGGACATCAGGCAGGCTCCGCTCGAACCGTAGGCCAGAGGAAATGCGGCACCCACTTTCGAGCTTGGAGAGAGGCCGCGCGGGGACTCCACCCGGAAAACCGTCACCGCCTGTTCCCCTTGCTTGACGGAGATTTTCGCGGTCAACCCCGTTTCCTTCACGAGAAACTCCAATGGCTCCTGCAGGGATTCAAACAGGCGCTGGTAGTCGGAGAGGGGCCGCAGCAGCGGCAGCATTCCGGTTGAAAATGCAAAGCGGCCGGGGCCAGGCTGCCGCAACCAGTTATGTGCCACCAGCGTCTGAAGAATCCGGTAGCAGGTTGAGGGGGCGATCCGCAGTTCCCGCACCAACTCCGCACTGGTTGACTCTCCGTTTTTTCCCGCGAGCGCCTGGATCAACCGCAGGGCCTTGTCGAGAACCGGAATAGTGTAGGCGGATGGCATACCTGTATTGAAACACATAAACCAATAGGAAAGTATGTCAAGTGTGTTAACGACTGTTATTGCCACGGTTGTTTTGGCGTTTATGATACCCGCTCCCATATGCCACTGCCGAGCCCCTGGAGCAGGGTCAACGACGCTCGATTCTGCTAAAATTGTCAACATCCACCATCATTTCATGACAGCATTTTTCTCAAATAGTCTCCTTCAACTCGGCTCCACACAGACCTGGATATCTCCCGAAACCACTTCCCTCGGGCGCCTGCCGATGCGCGCCACGCTTTATCCATTCCCGGATCAGGCATCCGCCAGGAACCTCGATCGCGGGAAATCGCGATGGGTTCAGATGTTAAGCGGTTCCTGGCGATTCAAGATGGCGGCTCAGCCCGAGTCGGTCACTGAAAGCGATGTCGCAGCTGACACGGACCGCTCGGCGTGGGACACGGTCGCAGTTCCAGGCAACTGGACGATGCAGGGTTATGGGAAGCCCCACTACACGAATGTCCAGATGCCGTTCAAGGATGTGCCGCCATTCGTGCCCGCTGACAATCCCACCGGCATCTACTCCCGCGAATTTGTGGTCCCTGCGGACTGGGAAGGCCGGCGGGTGGTTATCCATTTCGGCGGCGCGGAAAGCGTTCTCTACCTCTATGTCAACGGCCATCCGGTCGGCCTCAGCAAGGACTGCCGCCTCCCGTCGGAATTCGATATCACCCGGTTTGTGAAGGCCGGCGCCTCGAACACGGTGGCCGCCGTGGTGGTCAAATGGTCCGATGCCACATTCATCGAAGACCAGGACCAGTGGTGGATGGGCGGACTGCATCGCGAGGTTTATCTTTACTCCACAGCACCTGTGCACATCGCGGATGTTTTTGCCACTGCAGGTCTGAAGAACAATTATCAGGATGGACGGCTCAGCGTTGCGGTTCACGCGGGATTTCCCCGACAGCCCGAAGAGGGGTGGAGCGTGGAAGTCCGTCTGTTCGACCCCAACGGCAAAGCAGTTTTCAAGAAGCCACAGGTCGCTCCGATCAAGGTCGGGAGCACCGGCAGCCGGTTGCGGCTGCAGGCCAACTTCGATGAAGAGATCAAGAAGCCGCTGCTGTGGTCTGCAGAGTTGCCGAATCTCTACACGCTTGTCGTCACGTTGATCAATCCGCGTCGCAAAGCCGTGGAATACACGTCGACCCGGATCGGATTCCGGTCGGTCGAGGTCAGTGGCCGGAACCTCCTCGTCAACGGGAAGCGCGTCCTCATTCATGGTGTCAACCGCCACGACCACGACGACACGAAAGGCAAGGGCCTCGATCGCGAAACCATGCGCCTTGATGCGCTCACAATGAAGCGCTTCAACTTCAATGCGGTCCGATGCTCGCATTATCCCAACGATCCCCACTGGCTCGATCTCTGCGACGAACTCGGGCTTTATGTAATCGACGAGGCCAACCTGGAGGCCCACGCCTACTACCACCAGTTGGGACACGAGTCCCGCTGGGCTTCTGCATTTCTGGAGCGCGCCGTCCGCATGGTCGAGCGTGATAAAAATCATGCATCCATCATCCTGTGGTCGCTCGGGAATGAGACCGGGTATGGGGCCAACCAGGATGGCATGGCGGGATGGATCCGGGGCCGCGACCCGAGCCGTCCCCTCCACTACGAGCCTGGCATCTGGGTTCAGGGCCTCAGCGAAAGCGATCAGCCCGGCGAGAAAATCTACGACGGCGGCTACCGGGTCTCCGACATTGTCTGCCCGATGTATCCGCGGCTTCACAGCCTGCTGGAATGGGCGAATGACAAATCCCACCCGGACCGCAGGCGCCCGCTCATCATGTGCGAGTATTCGCACGCCATGGGGAACAGCAACGGCGGCCTGGCTGACTACTACCGGCTGTTTGAAACTGTTCCTGGACTCCAGGGTGGGTTCATCTGGGAGTGGATCGATCACGGGATCAAGCAGACCACAGCCGACGGGCGCGACTACTGGGTGTATGGCGGCGATTTCGGTGATGTTCCGAACGATGCCAACTTCGTTTGCGACGGCATGGTCTGGCCGGACCGCACTCCGCATCCGGGGATCTTTGAATTTAAAAAGCTTGCGCAGCCGGTCGGCGTAAAACTTAAAGCCGGGCGGCAACTGGAGATCACGAACAAAAATGATTTCCGCACGCTGGACTGGCTGGTGGGCGAGTGGGAACTCCTTGTAGATGGGATTTCCGCCGGAAAGGGCAGATTCCCTGTGCCTGCCATCAAGCCCCACAAAAAACAGACCGTGGCGTGGAAAGCCCCGAAGACAAAAAAACGCGGCCGCGAGGCATCGCTCCTCGTTCGATTCTTCAGCAAGGAGCGCCAGAACTGGTGCGAGGCCGGACATCTTGTGGCCTGGGAGAATCTCGCCCTGCAGGGGGATTTTCTGGACAAAATGAAGCCGGAGGCGAAAGCCGCCAAAGCCGCTTTCGAGATCGTATCCCAGTCCAAATCCCGGTCCACCGTCCGCGCGGGGAAAATGGAATTGATTTTCGATAATGCCCTCGGGGGATTGGCTGCCCTGAAAACAAACGGGCAGAATATCCTGACTGCCGCCCCGCTCCTGAACGTTTGGCGTGCGCCGACCGACAATGACGGGATCAAGCTCTGGACCGGTCAGAACGGAAAACCGCTGGGAAGGTTCCGCGACCAGGGGCTCGACAGGATAGAATCCAAACTCACAGGCTCATCGTTCAAAATTGACAAGGCGCGGGGCCCGGTCTGGACATTCAAATTCGCGTCCACCGGCCGAAAGGAATGGAGAGACTTCGTCTGGAGCTACCGCGTCTCACTGCCCCGTGCCGGCGCATTCCGCCTCTCGGCTGAGTTCGTTACCGGCAAAGGGATCGTCGATCTGCCGCGCATCGGGCTTCTCTTCCAATTGGCGCCGGGATTCGAGGATTTGAGCTGGCTGGGATTGGGCCCGTTGGAGAATTATCCCGACCGGAAATCCTCGGTCTGGCAGGCCGTCCACCGAAGCACGGTCACGGACCAATATGTTCCCTATGTGATGCCTCAGGAACACGGCCTGAAGTGCGACACGCGTTGGATTGAGCTCGGAAATGGCACGACGACACTCCGTGTCGCCAGCGCGAAGCCGCTTGCCTTCTCGGCCAGTCATCTCCACTCACTCGACCTGACAGAGGCCAAGCACACAATTGACCTGACGCCTCGAGGAGAGACATTCCTATCCCTCGATGCCGCCCATCGGGGGCTCGGCACTGCGAGCTGTGGACCGGACACTTTTGAGCACTACAAAATCCATGGGCACCGGTTCGCCTTGGATCTTGAGTGGTCGCTGATGTAACGCACTGGACTGCCCCCCGTGGATTACGCGAGGTCGTAGCGGTCAAGGTTCATCACCTTGTCCCACGCCGCCACGAAGTCCTCGACGAACTTGGCCTGCGAATCCGAACTGCCGTAAACCTCCGCCAGGGCCCGGAGCTGGGAGTTCGAACCGAAGACGAGATCGACGCGGGTGCCGGTCCATTTCACCTTGCCCGTTTTGCGGTCGCGGCCTTCGAAGAGATCCTCCTCCTCTGAGAGCGGCTTCCACTCGGTGCCCATGTCGAGCAGGTTCACAAAAAAGTCATTTGTGAGCGATTCGGGCTGCTTGGTGAAGACTCCGCGTTTGGAGCCGCCGACATTGGTGCTTAAAACCCGCAAGCCGCCGATGAGCACCGTCATTTCCGGAGCGGTGAGGGTGAGCAGTTGCGCCTTGTCGATCAGCAACGCTTCGGCCGTGACCGTGTATTTCGTCTTGAGGTAGTTGCGGAAGCCGTCTGCAGCCGGTTCGAGGAAAGCAAACGACTCCACATCGGTTTGCTCCTGGGAAGCATCCATGCGCCCAGGGGTGAACGGGACAGTCACCGCGTGCCCGGCATTCTTCGCAGCCTGCTCGACGCCGGCGCAGCCGCCCAAAACGATGAGGTCGGCGAGGGAGACTTTCTTGCCGTCGGTCCGGGAGCCGTTGAACCCGCCCTGGATCTCTTCGAGCGTCCTGAGCACCCTGGCCAGTTGGGCCGGTTGATTGACCTCCCAATCTTTCTGCGGCTCCAGTCGAATGCGGGCGCCGTTCGCGCCGCCGCGCTTGTCGGACCCGCGGAAGGTGGAGGCCGAAGCCCAGGCTGTTGTCACCAGTTCCGAAACTGTCAGACCGGACGCAAGGATTTTAGATTTGAGCGCGCGAATGTCGTTCTCATCGATCACCGGATGATTGACGGCCGGAATCGGATCCTGCCAGATCAGGACTTCCTCTGGAACCTCCGGTCCTAGGTAGCGGGCCCGGGGGCCCATGTCGCGGTGGGTGAGTTTGAACCAAGCGCGGGCAAACGCGTCGGCGAATTGATCCGGGTTTTCGTAGAATCGGCGGGAGATTTTTTCGTAAGCCGGATCGAAACGCAGAGCGAGGTCGGTCGTCAGCATTGATGGCGCGATCCGCTTCGATGCGTCGTGCGCATGAGGGACAGTTCCGGCTCCGGCACCGTTCTTCGGCGTCCACTGATGCGCCCCGGCGGGGCTCTTCGTAAGCTCCCATTCGTATTCGAACAGATTTTTGAAGAATCCATTGCCCCACTTTGTGGGAGTTGTCGTCCAAGTCACTTCCAGGCCGCTCGAGATGGTATCTGCGCCTTTGCCTGTGCCAAAACTGCTTTTCCAGCCAAAGCCCTGCTCCGCAAGCCCGGCGGCTTCCGGGGCGTCTCCCACATGGTCCGCTGGGCCGGCACCGTGGGTTTTTCCGAAGCTATGACCGCCGGCGATGAGCGCCACAGTTTCCTCGTCGTTCATCGCCATGCGGGCGAAGGTCTCGCGGATATCCCTCGCAGCGGCAACCGGGTCGGGATTGCCGTTCGGACCTTCCGGGTTGACGTAAATCAGTCCCATCTGCACTGCCGCAAGCGGGTTTTCGAGATCGCGGTCTCCGGTGTAGCGCTTGTCATCCAGCCACGTCGTCTCCTTGCCCCAATAGACGTCCCGGTCCGGCTCCCAGGTGTCATCGCGTCCGCCGGCGAAGCCGAATGTTTTGAACCCCATTGTTTCCAGGGCAACGTTGCCCGTAAGGATGAGCAGGTCGGCCCAGGAAATTTTCCGGCCATACTTCTGCTTGACCGGCCAGATCAGTCGGCGGGCCTTGTCGAGGCTCACATTATCCGGCCAGCTGTTGAGAGGGGCAAACCGTTGCTGCCCCCTGCCGGCGCCGCCCCGCCCGTCGCCCGTGCGATACGTGCCGGCACTGTGCCAGGCCATGCGAATGAAAAATGGCCCATAGTGGCCGAAATCCGCCGGCCACCATTCCTGGGAGTCGGTCATTACGGCGGCGAGATCCTTCTTCACGGCCGCCAGGTCGAGGCTCTTGAACTCTTCCGCATAGTCAAAGTCCCCGCCCATGGGGTTGGATTTGCAGGAGTGCTGGTGCAGGAGGTCAACCTTCAACTGGTTCGGCCACCAATCGCGGTCGGTTGTGCCGCTGTTTGGAGCATGGTGGAATGGGCACTTGCCTTGCGGCGCGGCTGCGGATGGGTCGATTGCGGGGAGTGGGGCTTCGTCTGGCATATATTTTAGTTTTTATGAAACTACTTGGATTGGCGAAAATCTCAAGGACGGCCGCACCGGCTGAAATGCGCAACGGTTATTTTTCCTGAGTTCGCTTTTCGTCCATCCGAAGGCCAACAGGAATCCGGAGCCCATTTCCGCGCGGAACTTCAGGGCATTCCGGGTGGTTGATCGCAAGGCGCAGGATCTCTGGTTCGAAGGACTCGACACAGTCCCCGAAATTCATGGATCCATCCACGTTGCCGGGGTGCAGTTCAATCCTTCTAGCCGCCACATGCCGGATCCGGAGCGTGGGCTGCCCGGGACATTTATCCTCCTCTATGCGCCGCCGGAAATTGTTGATAACGAAATTCTCCATGCGGGTTTCCAATCGGAGGAGGGCGATGTTGTTTTCGGCCGACTTTGCAACACGAAAGTCCGACAGGCTGATATTGCGGAGAGCGCCGACTCCGTCCGGGAAAGGCGGGTTCGATTCGTCAAACAACGGGACCCGGCAGCCGCGCGCGGCATCGCAGTTCAGTGCGGCAACCTCACACGAACCCTGGACCCGCTCAACCGTCACATTCTCGATCGGGGACCAGACGCTGAGCATCCGCACAAAGCTGTGACAGCCCTCCGCCTCCAGATCCTCAATCCGGATGTTCCGGATCGGGCCGCAGGTCATCCCTCGAACCTCCGTGCGATTCAGGGCGTCATCGGCATTGAGGGCGACCAGGTCATCGCTCGTGACGCCAGGATGGAGGCCCCTGATATTCCTGATGATGCCATTCTCACAATGGCCTCCGAGATGAATTCCATCGTTGTTGTTGCGCACGAGGCCGGAGCTGAATCCGATTGCTTCCACATGAAAATCACGCACTCCCGTGAAGCGCGTATAGTAGGCTTCCGCGTTGTGGAGCCTCATGTTCTCCATCCGCAGCCCCTTGACATTCTGAAAATGAATCATGGCTCCGGTGTAGCCCCCGTCAAACAGGCCCTCATTTCTCGGATTGCCGGTGTTGTTGCCGTCCCATGTCCCTCCTTCGATTACGATATCCTCGTCGCCGGTGTCCGGGAAGGCATTGGTCAGCACGTAATCGCCTGAGGTTCGCGCCGCGCCGTCAGCCAGCCGGATTGTGGCATCAGGATGGAGGCGGAGATGCGTGCCGCCACGAATCCGGAGAGTGCGCCCGATTTTGTAATGGCCGGCGGGAATATCGATAATCCCCGGGCCCGAATCAAGGGCCCGCTGAATCGCTTCCTGGTCGTCGGAGATTCCGTCGCCCTTGGCCCCAATGGTGTCCACTTTGCTGCCAACGGATCGAGGGCGTTCTGCCCGTGAACCCGAACGATGGCGGGAAGGATGCCCTCGCTCCGATCTAAAGCGATCCGCATTGCCCTCAGCCCCGGAATCTGAGCTTGACTTGTTAATCATGATTTTTCCTGTGATGCGGGGATTTTTGATCGAACGGTCCGGACTCCACAAGCAAGCAGCACCATATCTGGAACCGCCGTGGTTGCACCACGATTGTATTGACCGGAAAGCGCTCACATCTGTCCGGTCTACATCTCAACGGAGACGCCATCGATCAAAGGCGTTGTTTGGGGTCAAGGCGGGAGTGGAGAGCGGTTTCCGGGGGGAGAATCCGGTTGCCCCATGTCCTCGAAGCCTGTATGGGTTTGTTGAGATATCGGTCCCATTGCATGTTTCTCCCTGAGTCCCTCCCAAATGAAGCAGGATAGGCCGCGTTCCAATCGTAGCGCAGGCCGCGTCCCGTATGTTCTGCAGCGCCTTCTCCACGTGGGCGCGGCAGCGCTTGGGCTTGCATTGGCGGTTTCCTGCGCGTGGGCGCAGACACCTCCCGCACCCGCGCAGGCGGGAACTCCAGCCCCGGCGGAGAACGACCAGCTGGCCAGCGCGGCGATGGCAGCCTTCGATGCCGGGAACTTCCAGGAAAGCCTCGACAAGCTCGATCAACTGCTCGCGAAGGATGAGATCAAGAGTGCACAGGATCCGAAAATTCTCCAGGCGCTGGAAGCCGTCTTTTATGTGAGGGCCGCATCATTGTATAATTTGAACCGCTACGAGGAAGCGATCAAAGCCTTCTCCGCCTACCTCGCAACCTTCCGGCAGGGAAGCCGCAGGGATGATGCGATCTATTCGATGGCGAGCAGCTACATCGCCCTGAAAAAGTTCGACGAGGCAGTCGTGGAGCTCAACAAGCTTGAGCAGGTTCCGGAGTTCCGCGAGGAGGCGCTGCTGTTCAAGGCCGGGATTTACTACGACAAAAAGGATTTCAAATCAGCGCTTCAGCCGCTGTTGCTGCTCACGGAGAAGGGGCTTAACACGCCGTCCGCACTCCGGGCAGCGATCATGCTGGGATCTGTTTACAGCCAGCTCGGTCAGTTTGACAAGGCGACGGCGGTCCTCATCGATATCCGTCGCAGCTTCGACCGCGTCGACAACAAGGCCCAGTTCAACGGCACGGTTCTGCAGCTGGGAGACAAACTTTACAATGCCGGACTGCCGCGGGAGGCCCAGGTCATTTACGAGATGGTGCAGACAAAAGAAGAGCTCCTCGCCGCACAGAAATCCGCGATCGCCAGGAAACAGAAGGAATCGGGCGTTGCACTCGAGTCGTTCCGCCAGACGAAGGATATCTCGGCACTCCGCAGACGCAACCGCCTTCAGAATGAGATCAAGCAGGACGAGGCGTCGCTCGAGGTGCTTGCAAAAACTCCGGACTTCATGCTCAGCGTGCTGATCCGCAGAGGGCGTGCCTACGCGGATTTCGGCCGGCAGCACGAGGCGATCATCATCTACGACCACATCATCGAAAACTTCCCGGAAGCCAGGGAGGAGCGCGATGTTGCCGCCTTCAGCCGAATCCTTGCTTTTGTCGAGCTTGGGAAAGTCGACCAAGCCATCGATGCGGCCACATTCTACCTGGACAAGTTTCCCGACGGCCAGCAGCGGGGGACCGCGACGTACCTCCGGGGCGCTCTTTCGCTGGATGCAAACAACCCGGAGAAGGCGGTCACGTTCTTTGGAACGGCTGTCACCCAGGCGGACGACAGCCTGAAGAAAAGCGAATACTACCCGAAGATGCTATTCCTGCTTGGCGTAGCGAAGTTTTCCCTGAACGACTACCCTGCTGCGAGCTCGCAGTTCGCCGACTACATCAAAAGCTATCCGAGCGGGGATTTCGTCCAGGAGGCCGAATACAGGACCGCTCTCTGCACGCTCTTCGCGGACAAGGAAATCGGATACAAAAAGGCCATCCAGCTTTTCGAGGACTACCTCCGCAAATATCCGACAGGTGATTTTGCCACCGACGCCGGCTACCGGATCGCCGTATGCCACATGAGCGCCGGCGAACATGAGACGGTGGTCAAGGATTGTGATGCCTGGCTTCAAAAATATCCGGGAGATCTGATGGCTGGTGAGGTTCTGGCCCTCAAGGGCGACGCCCTTATTGCCATGGAAAACAAGCCGGCTGCCGCTGCCTGCTACAACGAATCCGCAAACGTCGCCACCTCGGATGAGGTGCTCATGTATTCCATCATGGAGGCCGCTAAGCACTACCAGGACCTTGCGGATTGGCCCGCCATGGATGCGATGTTCCGGAAGTTTCTCGAGAAGAATCCGGATCATCCGGGCGCTGTTGCGGCCTACTACTATATCGGCCAGGCAATGGTGAAGCAGGGGAAGGTGGCTGAGGGGAAAGCATTTCTCGCGGAAAAGATCCGCGGCAATATCTCCGACCCGCACAAGGAAGCAGTCGAGCGCCTCCTGAGCCAGCTCGCCCAGCTTTGCGTGCGGAAGCCCAAAATGCCACCCGAGGCTCCGCCCCCGACTCCTGAAGCCGTAACCGCTGCGCAGGCCTCTGCAACCACTGGACCCACTCCGGCCCCGACGCCACGTCCGAAGCCCGATCCCATGATCGAGCTGGAGGAATTCCTCGCCACGTTTCCGGACACTCCGGCGGCCAAAGCGCGCAAGCTCTTCGTCCGCTCAGAGGTTGCTACCATGAAGCGCAAGCCCGAGGAGAGCGCAAAATATCTCGGAGAGCTCACCGACTCCGCGCAGCCGGAAGACCTGAGTCCGATGCTGCTGGGGATCGTGGGCGACAAGCTTCTTGCACGGGGCGATGATGCGAAAGCCCGTGAGATGTTTGACCAGATCATCGGCGGATTCCCCCGCAGTGAATACGCGGATTATGGGTATGTCGGACGCGGGGAGATCGCGATGCGCCAG